>NZ_JPIK01000009.1 GCF_000717475.1 Desulfonatronum thiodismutans | reverse complement strand
CCGCAACCCCGAAAGTTGAGCGCATAAGCCATTATCGATCCCGATACCGATACCGAGAATTGCGATAAGGCGACAGCCGCATCCGGTTTGCCTTCTCAACAGGCGCAGCCCGGGGCGGCCTCGTCCTTTCCGGTGAACGGTGACATGGCCCGCAGCCTGGACACGATGCCGGGCAGTTCGCGCAGGACCAAATCGATTTCCTCGTCCGTGGTGTACCGGCTCAGGCTGAAGCGGATGGAGCCGTGGGCAAAGGTGAAGGGTACGCCCATGGCCCGGAGCACGTGGGACGGCTCCAGACTGCCCGAGGTGCAGGCCGATCCGGAACTGGCGCAAATGCCGTACTGGTCCAGCATCAGCAGGATGGATTCGCCCTCAATGTACTTGAAGGCCAAACTGGAGGTGTTGGGCAGGCGGTTTTCCGGGTCTCCGTTGCGGCGCACGTCCGGAATGGCGGACATGATCCCCTGTTCCAGGCGGTCGCGCAGGGCCTTGACCCGGGTGTTTTCCTCGTCAATCCCGGCCGCGGCCAATTCCATGGCTTTGCCCAGGGCTACGATCCCGGCCACGTTCTCGGTTCCGGCTCGCCGGCCTTTTTCCTGGTGCCCGCCGAGCATGAAGGGACGAAACGGCACGCCCCGGCGGACGTACAGCGCGCCCATGCCCTTGGGGCCGTGCACCTTGTGGGCGGAGAGGGCCAGGAAGTCCACGGCCAGCTTTTGCAGGTCAATTGGCAGCTTGCCCACGGTCTGAACCGCGTCGGTATGCAGGAGGATGCCTTTGCTTTTGACGATCTCGGCGATCCGTTCCAGAGGAAAGATCACTCCGTTTTCGTTGTTGGCGTGCATGATGGAAACCAGGGCCGTGTCCGGACGCAGGCTGTCCTCCAGTTCCTGCAAATCCAGTCGTCCCAGTTCGTCCACCTTCAGATGGGTGACCTCGTACCCGGCGATTTCCAAATGGCTGGCCACGTTCAGGACAGCGGGATGCTCCACCCGGGTGGTCACCACGTGCCGCTTTTCCGGTTGGGAGCGGACCGCGGAAAAGATGGCCGTGTTGTCGCTTTCCGTGCCGCAGGAGCTGAAGATGATCTCCTCTGGGGAGCAACCCAGGCCTTGGGCCGTGCGTTCGCGGGCCTCGGTGATGAACTTGCCGACCTGGCCGCCGAAGCCGTGCATGCTGGAGGCGTTGCCGTAGGATTCCCGCAAGAAAGGCAGCATAGCCTCCAGGACTTCCGGGGCGACCCTGGTCGTGGCGTTGTTGTCCAGGTAGATCACCTTCATGAGCGCACCTCCTCCACGATGATGTCCGGGTCCACGGCGTCGCGCAACCGACGTTGGACCAGTTCCTTGATGGTCAACTGGCTGGAAGGACAGCCGGAGCAGGCCCCGCGCATGGAGACCAATACCTTGGCTCCCTCGATGTCCAGCAGCTCGATGTCGCCGCGGTCCTTTTTCAGGCTGGGCCGGATTTCCTCGTCAATGACCTTGGTCACCAGCTGCATCCGCTGGAGGTTGGTCAGCTTGCGCTTGGGCGCGACGGGCTTGGGTTTGGCCGGTTCCGTGCCCCGGGTTTCGGCCAGGATGCGCTCCAGGTCCAGCACGCATTCTCCGCAACCGCCACCGGCCTTGGTGTAGTCGGTGATTTCCTCCACCGTGGTCAGATCGTTTTCGGTGATGGCCCGGCGGATCTGGACGTCCGTGACGCCGAAGCACTTGCAGACGATTTCGCCCTCGGGTTTGACCAGGGGGTCCAGCTCGCCGCGGTAGCGCTTCAGGGCCGATTCCAGGGCTTCCTGGCCCATGACGGAACAGTGCATCTTTTCCCTGGGCAGTCCGCCCAGTTCCATGGCGATCTCTTTATTGGTGATGGCCGCGGCTTCGTCCACGGTTTTGCCCTTGAGCAGCTCCGTGAGCACGGAGCTGGAGGCGATGGCGCTGGCGCAGCCGAAGGTCTGAAAGGTTGCGTCGGTTATCCGCCCCGCGTCGTCGATTTTTAAAAACAGCTTCAGTGCGTCGCCGCAGGCCAGACTGCCCACTTCGCCGACCACCGTGGGGTCGTCCATCGGACCGGCGTTGCGAGGGTTGAGAAAATGGTCGCGGACTTTGTCGGTATAATCCCACATGGCTGGAACTCCTGGAAAGAGTGTTCGTGTTCGATGCGCGACAAAGAACCTATGCTTTTTGTACGTTGGGTTCAATAGGCTTGTCACGGTCCGTTGTTCAGGCTATGTTTAGATATTCCGGCATGTAACATGCCGTTTTTTCGGACTGTGAAAAAGTCTGAGTAAATTGATCAGCAATGAAGAAGTCGATCAACCAAAAGGAGTGGTCATGAACATGCGTTTCGTCAAGGGAGTGGTACTTGGACTGCTGGGAGCCGTGATGCTCGTTTCCGGACCGGTTTGGGCCGGTCAGGATGAACGTGATCCTGCCATCGAAAAAATTCTTGGCGGTCGGGATACGGACATCAGGAATTGGCCCTGGATCGTGGGCGTGCTGCATGCCGACGTGGATGACGGGTTTCGGGCCCATTTTTGCGGCGGTACGCTGATTTCCGGCCAGTGGGTGCTCACGGCCGCGCACTGCGTGACGGACCGGAGCGGGGCCGTGAAATACAATCCCGGCGATCTGCACGTGCTCAGCGGACGAACGGACTTGCGCGGCCAAGGAGGAGATCGTATCCCCATCGCGCAGATAGTGGTGCACCCACAGTACAACGCCAATAACAATGATTCCGACCTGGCCCTGCTTCGGTTGACCAGATCCCCCACTGATGGAACAATTTGGGGAGTTTTGCCGTTGATCCCACCCGGAGATCCGGCTGGTTTGACCAATTCCGGTGCTTCGGCCTGGGTCGCGGGCTGGGGGGCACTGGGGCCGAGGGGCGGCTTTCCAACGATTCTCCAGGAGGCGCAATTTCCCATTGTCAGCCAGGCCGCGTTGATTTTGGCCTATCCGCCGCCACTGTTCAATATCACCGGCAATATGATCGGTGCCGGCCCCGGAGACGGCTCGAAGGATACCTGTCAGGGGGATTCAGGAGGGCCGATGTTGGTTCGCGACGGATCGGGGAACGCCTATCTTGCCGGGGTGACCAGTTGGGGGTTGCAGTGCGGAACTGCGGGAATTTATGGAGTCTATGTCCGGATGGCCAACTACTGCGGCTGGGTCAAGGGCGTTTCCGGGGTCGGCGACTGCGACGCGGACGACGGCGGTGGAGGTTGCACCGTTGCTCCTGGGCAAGGCCTGGGTGGGGAGTGGTTGATCCTGGCGGCTTTTTTCGTGGTCTGGATGTTTGGGCGACGCTTCATGGGAACTCGGCCCGCGGCCCTCGAATCCAAGGCGGGCTCGCGTTAATCGCATTGCGAGGGGGCGGGGAATGCAGGAGGTGGTCCGTGTAACGGTGACCCCACGCCGGGAGATGGTCGCGGTGGTCAATGCCGGGTTGGAGGCGCTGTGCCGGGTGCGGAATACGCCGCAAGACGACGCCAAGCGTTTGCAACTGGCCGTGGAGGAAGTCTTTCTCTATGCCCTGAGCACCATCAAGACCTCAAAACACAACGCGGACATCTCCGCCCGCTTCCGGGTACAGGACGATGGATTTCAAGTGGTGATCGAGTACCCGGGGATACGTGGTCCGCTGGACCACTATCTCCGGACCGATCAACTGCATCTGTTGCAGGTCAAAACCTTCGAGGCCCTGGGGCTGTGCATGGCCGGCAAACTGCTGGACTCCCTCGAAGCCCGCTACTGGCCCCAGGAAGGCATCAACAGCTATGTTCTGTCCTTGAACGCGTCAGGCAAGAAGGCCGGGCACGGCGAGACGCCGCGACAACCAGCTTGACGCGTTCCATTCCCTGCTCATCGTCGACGGGAAGCTCTCTCGCGAAAGGAACTGCCGCGCAATCCCGTCAACGCTTGCCCTCAGGCACCATGGTCTCCACAGTGTAAACGAACGTTACTACCAGGCTGTCCGAACGGGGTAGGTCGTGATCATCGGATCTGGAGTGAGCAAAATCATTCCGTCTTGGATTGCTTGGCAAATCAAGATTCGATCAAAGGGATCTTTGTGGATTTTGGGCAAACTGGGTAGATTGAAGGTTGCCTCTTCAGAAATGGGTAAGGGGAGGACGCCATGTTTGTCACGCTGCCGGGAAACAAAAAGCCGCGGCTCTTGAGGCAGTTCAAGTTTTCCCAGCGACCATTTGACGCTTATTTCCCAACAGGACGCAGCGCTGAGATACACGTCTACGTCTGGATCGACAAAAACGTCCCTGGCCTTGGAAGAGAGTTCTTTGCTGCCGGCAATGATCCATAGAAAGGTGCAGGTATCCAGAAGAATCTTCATGCGGTTTCGCCAGAAAACGCGGCTTCAAGGTCAGCGGGCAGGGGGTCGAAAAATTTCTGATCGACACGGAACCCCGGATACTCTTTTCCGGCCAGCCCAATGGGACGCTTAGCACGCGTTTGTCGCCGAATAGGGATCAATTCCGCAACGGGCAAGTTGCGCTTACAGATGATGATCCGCTCACCTTTTACGACGCGTTCAAGGCAACTTGAGAGATGAGTCTTGACTTCGTGGATGTTTATACATGTCATGACCAAGAAGTAGGCTAGGAGTCTGCCCAAGTCAAGCTGGGCTGTATATTTTTTCTTCAGTTGTTACAGGTTGTTGTATGGAGAAAGACTAGGCGGTGTCCGGCATGGTTTTTACATGAAGATAATACGGTGGGCTTGGTTGACTGTCTTGATCATTCTGTATCCTCCAGTGTGTCGCTCATGCAATGAGATACTGGGGCTGAGCATCTACGAAGGCCCAATGAAGGACCGGGCCTAATCACTTGCGAAACCGGCCAACCGCTTCTGAGCCGACTGAAGCGCGGCGAGGCGGCCCAGGGTCCAGACCATGCGTTCGTAGAGGCCGGTCAGTTCCAGGAAGGCCGTGCGGTCCTGGATGTCCATGTTCTGTTCGCCGCTCAGGTAGGCGTTGCGGATGGACTGGAAAACGTCGCCTTTGTCCTGGGTCAGGCGGACCAGTTGCTGGATGTCGGTTTCGTCATCCGAGGTTTCGGCCTCGCAGGCGGTGTGCAGGAGAAAGTCGAGTCCCTGGAGAAAGGTGCCCTGAAAGGTTGAGCGCAGGTTGCCGGTCCATTCCCGGCAGTACTGGGAGAACTGGAACAGCAGGCTTTCGAAGGCTTCCAACTGTTTTTGCTTGTTTTGCAGGACCAGCAGCAGTTCCAGACCGTTATGGGATAAGGGACGACCGAGCAGGTCGCTGCTTTGTGCGTCGATCTCCTTGGATACGGCCAGAAAGGAAGCGTGCAGGGCCTCCAGGACCTTGCCCCGGTCGTCCCGGATCTGTTCCAGGAGGATGGCCGAGTATTGGGGCAGGCGACAGATCAGGCGGGCCTGCTCCCTGGCAAGCAGTCCGAGGTGCAGTTCCGGGGCGTCCGTGAGGTCGTCGCGCAGAAAGCGGGTCCGGGACCATTCCTCTTCCTTCGTGGCCGGCCAGAAATGCTCGATGCCTCGGGCGAAAGGCGTCAGGAGCAGGGACAGAACCAGGGCTCCGCCCCAGTTGAAGAGCAGGTAGACCAGGGCCGCCTGCTGTTCCAGAGGCAGGCCCAGGCTGTTCACCAGGGCCTGGACCAGAGGGACGTCTGCCAGGAATTCCAGGTAGAACAGCGAGACGAAGACCAGTCCGGCGATGAAGTTGAAGAGAACCTGGGACATGATCAACTGCTTGGGCGTTCCGCGGATGGTCGCGGCCAGCAGCCAGCTTATGGCCCCGGACCCCACGTTGGTGCCGTAGATGATCATCATGGTCTGTTCCATGGAGAACAGGCCGACCTGGGTCATGGCGATGGCCAGGATGGATACCGCGGTGGATGACTGGCAGAGCGCCGTGAGCAGGGCTCCGGCCAGGAAGGCCAACAGGAAGGAGGAATGGCCGGCCATGAGCACGCTCTCGAACCAGGGCATTTCCGCCAGGGGTTCGGCCCCGGCCCGGAGCATGATCAGCCCGTAAAAGAGCATGGCCCCGCCGAACAGGGCCTGGGACAGGGCTTCGAAGCCGCGTGGGCGCTTGAAGGCGAAGCTGACTCCGGCCAGGCCCAGGAGCAGCAACACCATGGTCTTGATGTCCAGCACGGCCAGCAGGATCATGATCCCGATCCCGGCGTTGGCCCAAAAGATGACCAGCATGCCTCGCCGGACCGGGATCATCCCGGCCCCGGCCAGGCTGCCGACGATGAAGGACAAAGCGGACATGGACTGGGACAGGAACCCGGCCGTGAGCCCCACGAGTCCGGCCCGACCCGATGTTCCCACCCATTTCGCGAAATGCAGTCGAAACCGGCGTCCGGCCATTTGTTTCAAGGCCGTACTGAGCAGGTGCAGGCCGACGAAAAAGACGCCGATGCCTCCGATCAGGCTTCCAATCCCTTCCATGACGGCCTCGTGATCAGATTGGTTAGTAGAACCCGACCCCTCGAATATTATGCGCGGTCATGGCCATCATGATTTCCCGAATGGCCCGGTCCACTTCTCGGCCGATCAGGTCAAGCTGGGCCAGTCTGGTCAGCCGGGGCATGATCTGGGGCAGTTCCTGGTCCGTAAACAGGATATCGACCATGCCGCAGGAGTGGACCAGGCCCACGAGCACCGCGTCCCGGTATTCCGGGATGTCGTCGCCCAGGAGCAGGTCCCGCAGCCGGGCCCGGACTTCCTTGACTTCGCGGTCGTCCAGGAGCGGGTAGCGGCGCTGGGGAAAGACCCAGAGAACCTTGCGGTCCTCGATCTTGAGCACACCCTTTTCCACCAGGCCTTGGACGATGCGGTCCCGCAGGTCGTCGATCTTCCAGGCGATCTCATTCAGCCAGAAGGCCGCGGGCTGGTCGGCCTCTCCCGTGTGGATGTGGTGGAGGACCTCGTCCAGCAGGGGATCTCCTGTGGGATCAGGGGCGACCACAAGCAGGGCGTCCAGATCCGTGTCGATGCGGTTCAGCACGGCCAGCTCCATCAACAGGGCTCCGGCCAGGGCGGTGCGCAGGGCTTGGTCCGGGACAGTGGAAAGAAAAGAACCTTTTTTGTCGTCCAGGTTCAACAGCAGGATTTCTTCGGCAAATGTCAGCATTGGAGGTCTCCTTGCGCAAAAGTGGAATACTCGTCTCACGATCGTGAGTCGGGGGCGGCACCATGTACTTGATCCGCATCCGTACAGCCACAACGGCTTTGAGTGCAAGCCCTTTTTCGCGAATCGATCAAAAAACTGGGAATGACCGGCTCTCAACCTCGTGAGGGAGGTTTGCGCTACGGCGTCTCCATGGGTAAGAAGCGCGATCGGTATCCACGCATTCCATAAAAAGGGCAACACAACATGACCAACGCCATCATTTTTACGTATTTGTTCGCGGTTCTGCTCATCGGCATCCTGGCCGGGCGGGGGATTTCGAACCTTTCCCAGTATGCCGTGGCCGGGAAGTCCTTTGGTTCGATGGTGATTTTCGCCACCCTGTCCGCCTCATTCATCGGCGGCGGGTTTTCCATGGGCAACGCGGAAAAGGTGTTTTTGTTCGGCGTCGTGAACATCGTGGCCCTGTGGGGCTTCAGCCTGAAGGAAATCCTGGTGGCCGCCTTCATCGCCCCGCGCATGGGCCGCTATCCGGACGCCATTTCCGTGGGCGACATCATGGAGGTCCATTACGGCAAGGCGGCCAAGGTGTTTTCGGGATTGTTCGGCTTCATCCTCTGCGCCGGGATCCTGGGCGCGCAAATCGGGGCCATCGGCTACGTGACCAATCTTTTTCTGGGCATTGAGCGGATATGGGGCATTTTGCTGGGCTGCGGCATCGTGATCACCTACGCCACCGTGGGCGGGATGCGAGCCGTGGTCTGGACGGACATCGTCCAGTTCGTGATCCTGGCCGTGGGGCTGCCTCTGACCCTGTATTTCGGCGTGCAGTATGCCGGCGGGTGGGGCCATGTCCTGAACACCGTGCCCGCGAACCATCTGACCCTGCCCACCGAGCCCCTGGCGTTGGTGGCCCTGGCATCGCTCTTCCTGACTTTCGTGTTCGGCGAAACCCTGGTTCCGCCGTATCTGCAACGGCTGCTCATTGGCCGGAGCACCCGGGACGTGGCCAGGGGCACCTTGTACAGCGGGTTGTTTTCCATTCCGTTCTTCGCGGTCACCGGGCTGATCGGCCTCGTGGCCCTGGTCCTCGATCCCACGATCAACCCGAATCTGGCCTTGCCCTTCGTCATTCAGCAGGCCCTTTCCCCGCTGTTGCAGGGAATCGTCATCGCCGCGGTGATCGCCATCATTATGTCCTCGGCGGACTCCTTCCTCAACGCCGCGGCCATCTGCTGCATCAACGACGTCATCAAACCCCTGCGCAAGATCCCCATCCCCGAGAATCGGGAAGTCGCCCTGGCCCGTGCCCTCACCCTGATCGTGGGGATTCTGGCCGTGATTTTCGCCGTGTCCATTGAAAGCGTTCTGGACATCCTGATCTACTCCTACAACTTCTGGGCCCCGATCATTCTCGTGCCCCTGGTCATGGCCGTAACCGGGCGAAAGGTCAGCCAAACCCGCTTTCTGAGCGGTGCCGCGGCCGGCATCCTGGCCCTGCTGATCTGGAACTACGTCCTGGGCGCTCCCTGGGGCATCCATGGCCTGGTGGTGGGCGTGCTGGCCAACCTGACGGTTTTTGTCCTGGTGGATTGGAACGGCCGGGAAGGGGTATGAGGCAGCAATTGAAACCAAAAACTGGAGAGTGAGTAATGGACGTGCAACCTGTTTATCCCGAAAAACGGCTCAGCTTTCCCGAAGCCGAAGCCAAACTGACCTGGCTGGCCCTGCTTTTGGACGCCCATTCCATCGTGGATCAGGGAGTGGAACGGGAGCTTGTCGGGCAGGCCAAGGCCGAAGGACGTAAATTGGCCTGCCGCAAGGGCTGCGCCAACTGTTGCCGGATTCATGCCGCGGTCCCGGTCTATCCATTGGAAATGGCCGGCATGGCCTGGTACTGTACTGAGGAAACGACGGGCGAGGTCCGTGAGGCGCTGATCAGCCGGTTGGAGAGCTTTCAGGAAGGGCAACCGTGTCCGTTCCTGGTCGACGACGCCTGCGCCGTTCACGCCCTGCGCCCCATGGCCTGCAGGCAGTTCAACGTGTTTGACACGCCCTGCGCCGAGGACGAAGACCCGTTCTACAACCGCCGCCAGGACGTGCTCACCCCATCGGATGCCTTCAAGAACAAGGCATTCTGGGTGACGCTGCCGTTTTACGGCATTGTGGATGAAAGGGACAAGGAAATCGCGATCAAGGAAAACCATATCCATCGTCAGGTCCGGGTGCTTCAACAGTGCAACTGGAAGGAGCTGGCCAAAAAAATGCGCCAGTTCGACGAGCAGCGGCAAGGTTGAAGAATGGAGTTGGCTTGCATTTGTTGATAATCCACGCTTTACAGGCCGGAATGGGGAGATGAGAACGGGAGAAGGCATGCAGGAACTTCACGAACTGGTGAACGATTTTTTGGAAATCGACTGGTGGGGACTGGGGACGTCTCTGACGGTGATCGTGGTGGCCCTGGCGTTCGGTTTGATGCTGCACGCAGTGCTGTTTCACCTCTTGCGTAAGGCTGCTCCGGATCATTCAGACAAAATGCTGGCCCTGATTCCCCGGCACATGGCCGCGCCCTCCCGGCTGCTTTTCCCGCTGCTGGTCCTGACAGTGGTCGCGCCGACCCTGGTCATGCCCGGGGAACTGCTGGAGACCTTTCGGCACTTTCTGAGCATGGCCTTCATCATGGCCGTGGCCTGGTCCCTGATCCGTTTCACGGCCTTGCTGCAAGACCTGGTGCTGCGCCGGTTTCAGATCAACATCCGGGACAATCTAAAAGCCCGCAAGATGCACACGCAGCTGGGGATTTTGCGGCGGATTTTGATTTTCGTCATTTCCGTGATCGCCGTCTCCTCCATGCTGATGACCCTGGAAAACGTTCGCCAGATCGGGGTCAGTCTGCTGGCCTCGGCCGGGGTGATCGGCATCATTGCCGGTTTCGCGGCCCAACGCAGCATCGCCACCCTGTTTGCCGGAATCCAGGTGGCCCTGACCCAGCCCATCAGACTGGACGACGTGGTCATCGTGGAAGGGGAGTGGGGGCGAATCGAGGAGATCACCCTGACCTACGTGGTGATTCGGATCTGGGATCAGCGCCGACTGATCGTGCCCATCACCTATTTCATGGAGCGGCCCTTCCAGAACTGGACACGGGTTTCAGCGGACATCCTGGGCACGGTGTTCCTTTACGTGGATTACACCGTGCCGGTGCAGGAGGTGCGCCGGGAGCTGCAACGGATTCTGGAGGACAGCCCGGGCTGGGACGGACGGGTGGCCGGACTGCAAGTCACCGACGCAAAGGAGAGCACCGTGGAACTGCGCGCCCTGATGAGCGCCGAGGACGCCGGCGCGGCCTGGGATCTGCGCTGCCATGTCCGCGAGAAACTGCTGGAGTTCATTCAGCGCGATTATCCCCAGGCCTTGCCCAGGGTCCGGGCCGAAGTGGAAACAGGGGGCAAAGCATGAGCGTTTTGGACTTGCCGGGAATCACCTGCCTCGTGGCCTCCCCGGGAAGCGACCTGCCCGTGACCTTGAATATGATGGGCGTAGGCCTGGATGGGTGCGACCAGGGCACGACCTACGGCGACTATTTCGCGGCCATCGCCCGGATGCTTGCCCGCGACGACCAAGCCGTGCCGCGGATGTTGGCAAGGAGCCTGGATCGCTCGGCCCCACCGGACGAAATCGTGATCCGTGCGGAAAAGCATGGCGCGTTGTACCATCCCGCGAGTCTGGAACTGGTTTGGAGGCAAGGGGCGGAGAACAGGGCCGAGGACGACTTCAGGTTCAGGTTCGCCGCGTTGACCGCGATTTCCCCGCGAGGACGAGACGCCCTGCGCCGGGAAGCCCTGGTTATGGAAAGCCTGGAACGGACTCCTGGCGGGGCGTTCCTGCCCCGGCCCCTGGCCTTCCGGGGTGACGAGACGGTGACCTTTCTGATTGTTCCCTGGTTTTCGGGGTTTCACGAGTTTCATGTCGCCGAGGATGGCGGTTTTTCGCTCTGGGATCACGATCAGGGCATCCGGCGGCTGGGCGCCGAGCAGGTCCGGGAGGTGTTTTTCCAGGTCGGCCGGATTCTAACCCTGTGCCTTGATTCGGTCACCGGGGCCTGCGTTCATCCCTGGAGCCACGCCGCTGGCGACTTCATCGTCCGTTGGGACGAAAAGGGCGTGGCGGTCCGACTGACCACGGTCCGCAATCACGGTCCGTTGATCGAGACGGACAACCCGCTTTCTGCCATGCTGGCCTTTGTCCTGGATCTGGCTCTACGGATGCGCCTGGACCGAGTGGAGGGCGTCGGGGAGTGGGCCTGGTTGGATCAGGAATTGATGCTGGCCGCGCTGTACGGTTTTTACGTCGGCGTAGAGGAGCATGGAAAGGACGCGGGGGTGTTGGGAGGCTTGGCCGAACTGCTGCCTTCCTTTTCCGCCGAGGAACTTCTTGAGGGATATGAATCGATTTTGAGCCTGTTCTCCCGCGCCGAACTGGAGGTCATTTTGCCTCGACTGGAGGTGCATTGCCGCGAGCTGGCCACGGCAATGCACCTTGCCGCAAATCCTACACGTCCAGCAGCATCTCCAGATCATTGCGGGTGATGTTCTTCCAGACGTCCTGGCCGGGGATGATGGATTCGGCCACGTTGCGTTTCTGGTCCTGCAATTTGAGGATTTTTTCCTCCACCGTGTTCTCGCAGATCATCTTGTAAGCAAAGACCTGCTTGGTCTGGCCGATGCGGTGGGTGCGGTCGATGGCCTGGCTTTCCACGGCCGGGTTCCACCAGGGGTCGTAGTGGATGACGTAGTCCGCGGAGGTCAGGTTCAGGCCCGTGCCGCCGGCCTTGAGGGAGATCAGGAACAGGCGGATGGATTCGTCGTTGTTGAACTTGTCCACCTGCTCGAAGCGGTCCTTACTGGAGCCGTCCAGATAGGTGAACGGGATGTCCGTGGTCTGTAGCCAGCCGCGAATGATGTGCAGCATTTGCACGAACTGGGAAAAGACCAGCACCTTGTGGCCGTCCTCCACGATGCCCGTAGTCAGGTCTTTGAAGGCTTCGAACTTGCCGGAGCTGATGTTCGTGCTCACCCCGGGCATGTCCAGACGCAACAGCCGCGGGTGGCAGCAGATCTGGCGCAGTTTGAGCAGAGCGTCAAGGATGGACATCTGGCTCTTGGCCATGCCCTGTTCGTCGATGTTCTTGAGCACCTGATCCTTGAGCTTCCTGGCCACGGCCGAGTACAGTTCCATTTGTTCGTCTTCCAGGGCGCAGTAGTAGACGTTCTCCACCTTGGGCGGCAGATCCTTGGCCACATCGGCCTTCTTGCGGCGCAGGATGAACGGTTTGACCCGCATTCTGAGCTGTTCCAGGGACTCTTCGTCCCCGTCCTTGATCGGCCGGACGAATCCGCTGTGGAAGGCGTGCTGGGAGCCGAGAAATCCGGGCATCAGGAATTCAAACAGGGACCACAGCTCCAGCAGGTTGTTCTCGATGGGCGTGCCCGAGAGACAGAGCCGGAACCGGGCGTTGAGCCGGCGCACGGACCGGGCGGTGATCGTGTTCGGATTCTTGATGTTCTGGGCTTCGTCCAGAATGACGCTGTTGAACTCGTGCTTCATCAGCTCGTCCATGTCCCGGCGCAGCAGGGCGTAGGTAGTGATGACCAGGTCGGATTCCGGGATCTGCTTGAACAGCGGTTCCCGATTGATGCCGTAGATCAACAGCCGCCGCAGATTGGGCAGAAACTTTTTGGCTTCTCGATCCCAGTTGGGCAGCACCGAGGTGGGGACGACGATCAGGTTCGGGCCTTCATGCTTGTTGGAGATCATGTGCTGGATGAAGGCCAGGGTCTGCACGGTCTTGCCCAGTCCCATCTCGTCGGCCAGAATTCCGCCGAAGCCGTACTTGCGCAGAAAGTTCAGGTAGCTCAGCCCTTGGAGCTGATAAGGCCGTAAGTCGGCCTGCAGCTCCTTGGGGGCCTCGATCTGTTCCACGGATTCGAAATCGTGGATTTTCATCCGCAGATCTTGCCAGAAATCGTCCGTGGACGCGCCCGGGATGTCCTCCAGAATTTTGTCCAGAACCGGAGCCTCAAACTGCTTGAACTTGCGTTTGAGCGGCTTGTCCGGATCAATGCCCAGGGTTTCCAGGCGATGCCCCAGGCTCTTCAGCCAGGACTCGGGCAGGCGGGTGTAGGAGCCGTCCTTGAGCTGGACATAGCGCTTGCCCTGGGTCCAGGCCTTCCAGATCTTCTCGATGGGCACTCGTTCGCCGTCGTAATCCACGGAGATGTCCAGGTTGAACCACTTGTCCTCGGCCTTGTCGTCCTGGGTTTCCAGAATGGCGACCACCTCGGGATCGGCCAGCCGGACCTTGTAGCGGTTCAGGCTCTGCTCTCCGAACATCCGGTATTCCTGGACCATCCCGGGATAGGCGTCCAGGAGAAAGGTGATGGCCTCTTCCGGCTCCAGAAACCAGATATCCGGACTGCGGGTCTGAAAATTCATGGAGACCAGCTTGCTGATCAGCGCGGCTTCCTTTTCCTGGTCCCGGCGCATGAGGTAGGCTTTGCCTCCGTGCTGGTAGCTTCCGGTCTGCAGGTCCGGATTCGGAGCGTCCAGAGTGATCTCGCCGTGCTCCGTCATGTAGGTGTTCTGGATTTGCAAGGTCAGGAAGCTGCCCTCTTCGTCCAGGAAGAGCTTCGGGTCGTGGGTGGCCGGGACGAAGATCGGCTGCATCCGTTCCAGGAAATCTTCCTGACCGATAAGGTCCGAGGAGGGGATCTTGGTCCAGACCCGGTCCAGGAATTCGGCGATGTCCCCATGCGGGACAATGGGCTGCTCTTCCACGAGATCCTGAACCAGCCGCGGGTCAAGACCGGTCTGGACGGGCAAGAACTGCTGCCGCCAGCAGACCCAGAGGGGAAACTGACCGTAGAAGTAGAGCTCCTGGCCCGTGATGGAGAACGGAATTTTTCCTTCCCGGCCCAGCAGCAGGTCGAAGTTCAGGCCGTCCTCGGAAAGATGGGGACGGACTTGCAGGCGCAGGGTTTTGCTTTCCACGCGCACCGGCTGGTCCGTGTCCTCCCAGCGCAGATAGTATTCGTTTTTGATCCCCCAGAGAAACCAGGTCAGCAGGCCTTGGGGAATATCCACCCGATGGCCGAAGTATTCCAGATGCTGCCCGATGCGTTCCGCGATTTGAGGCAGTTCCGGAGAGAGTTCGGACCATTCCGGGTTGCGGATCAGCTGTTCCAGGGTGACAGGGACCGTGACCTGGGAGATGCCGGATTTGTTTTGTCTGGCCCGGAAAAAGGCCACCTGCAGGCGCTTGGGTTCAGGATAGAAGCGCATGATGAAGTACTGCTTGCCCGGTTCGGGCTCCACCTCCATGGCGAAAAACTGGCGAAACGTCTTGCGCCACTCGGTCCGGGGCTTGGGCATGTCCTCTTGATTGTCGCTTTGCAAAGAGGCTACAAGATGCAAGGCCGTGGCGGCCACATGCCGACAAACGCCGGAAAACGAATCCGGGCAGTTGCAGAAAAAACTGGCGTTGGGGTCGTTGAGGTTGATGCCCAGTTCCGCGTTGTAGACCTGGAAGTCGTCCGTCTGGAACTGACCGGAGACGTCCCAGTGGTCGTCGATTTTTTTCAAGGAAACCTTGTAGTCCCCTTCCACCGCGATCAACGCCTGTGCGCCGGATGCAATGTACTCAGGGACGTTTTCCTGGATAAACCGTTTCGCGGCTTGCAGCACCTCTGCTTCTTCACCTTTAACCATATCAGATCCAAGCTCCTTCATGATCTTACTTGAATAATTGATCAAGATCCTCGCCATTGAACGATGATCTGATCAGGGTTGGTCCATTTAATCAAAATGAGGGAATGTCGCAAGAGCGGCGAGAGAATTCCCTCCCAATGTGCATGGAGATACAGCGTCGCGACGCTGAACGAGCAGGAGGCTGCTCGGCTATTTTAACGAATCATCCATTCGGAACAAGGCAGAAGAATATTCTGCTTCGTTTTCTGGGGCAGGCAATCCATAATGATCCGTATTCACGAAATTCTGGACAAAGTCTCCGGGTACATGTCTCCGGAAGACATGAACCTGATCCAAAAAGCCTATGTCTTTTCCGCCGCGGCCCATGCCGGGCAGACCCGGCTCTCCGGTGAGCCGTATCTTTTCCATCCCCTGGAGGTGGCCAATTCCCTGGCCGAAATGAAGCTGGACAAGGCGTCCATCGCCGCCGGTCTGCTCCACGACACCGTGGAGGACACCAAGGTCACCATCAAGGAGGTCGCCGCGGAATTTGGCAACGACGTGGCCAAAATCGTCGCCGGGACCACCAAGATCAGCAAGATGAGCTTTCATTCCAAGGAGGAGGCCCAGGCCGAAAATATCCGCAAGATGATCCTGGCCATGGCCGACGACATCCGGGTGCTGATGGTCAAGCTGGCGGATCGCTTGCACAACATGCGCACCCTGGAGTTTCAGAAAAACATCAAGCAGCGCCTGATTGCCAAGGAGACGCTGGATATTTACGCCCCGCTGGCCAACCGGCTCGGGCTGTACCGGGTCAAGGTCCAGTTGGAGGATTTGAGCCTGCGTTATCTTAAGCCGGACATATACCAACAAATCGCCAGCGGCGTCCAGCAGCATCAAAGCGTCGGTCAGGAGTACATCGGCAAGGTCATTTCCATGATCGACGAGTTGCTTGCGGCCAACAAGATTTCCGGGCGGGTCAGAGGGCGGATCAAGCACATCTACAGCATCTATCATAAGATGCTGCAACAAGGGCTGAATCTGGATCAGGTTTACGACCTGATCGCCTTTCGGACCATCGTCGGTTCCATCAAGGACTGCTACGCCGTGCTGGGGCTGGTTCACTCCTTGTGGAAGCCCGTGCCCGGACGGTTCAAAGACTATATCTCCATGCCCAAGAAGAACATGTATCAGAGCCTGCACACTACGGTGTTCGGGCCGGATGGAGAGCGCATCGAGATCCAGATCCGCACCGAGGACATGAACCGGCTGGCTGAATACGGGGTGGCCGCGCATTGGCAGTACAAGGAGGGGGGGAAAGGCAAGGACAAGGACGCGGACCGCTTTTCCTGGCTGCGCCAGATTCTGGATTGGCAGCAGGACCTGGAAAACCCGCGTGAGTTCATGGCTTCCTTGCGTATCGACCTGTTCCAGGACGAGGTCTACGTGTTTACGCCCCGGGGCGACGTCAAGGAACTTCCGGAAGGCGCGACACCGGTGGATTTTGCCTATCTGGTGCATACCGAGGTGGGCAATCACTGTACCGGAGCCCGGGTCAACGGGCGGCTGGTCCCTTTGTCCACCCCGCTGCATAACGGCGACACCGTGGAGATCATTACCGATTCCGGCCGCCATCCCAGCAAGGACTGGCTGAAATTCGTCAAGACCGCCAAGGCCAAGGCCCGGATCAAGCATTGGGTGCGCACCGAGGAACGGGACCGCAGCATCGCCTTTGCCCGCGAAATACTGGAGAAGGAAGGCCGCAAGGTGGGCGTGAACATGGCCAAGGCCATGAAGGACGGCCGGTTCGACAAGGTCGTGGAGGAGCTGTCCTTTAAGACTCCGGAAGACCTCTTGACAGCGGTGGGGTATGCCCGGCTTACCCCCAGACAGGTCCTTAACCGGATGCTGCCTACGGAGCAGAAAACGCCCGAAACAGAGGAGCGTCCCGCTCAGCGGGCGGAACCGGCTAAGTCGACGAAGTCCAAGGGCATCAGCATCAAGGGCGTGGACGACATCCTGGTCCAGTTCGCCAAGTGCTGCAACCCGCTGCCCGGCGACCCCATCGTGGGCTTCATCAGTCGAGGCCGAGGGGCCATCGTGCATACGATGGATTGTCCCAACGTGGGCCACCTGGAGCCGGAGCGGATGCTGGACGTGTACTGGGAAGGGGATCAGAGCAAGCCGTTCCCGGCCAAGATCCGGATCATCTGCAAGAACATTCCAGGCGTCTTGGGCGAAATCAGCACACTTATGGCCGGGGAGGGCGTGAACATCGATTCCGGCTCCTTCCATTCCAGGCCGGACGGTAAGACGGAAATGCTGTTCCAGGTTGAAGTGCGTGATTCTGCGCAACTTTACGGGGTCATCGAGACGATCAGCAAGCTGGATTCGGTGGTCGAGGTGATTCGGCTCACGGAAAAGTGAGCCTGCTTGCGCCCTTACCCTTCCAGTTGATGGACGGCCACCCGCCCCTTCGGCAGATTTTCTTGGGCGATGTCCACCAAGTGTCCGTGATGCGTGAAGAAGATCACCTGGGTGGATGCGGCGAGGTCGGAGAGGAGGTTGAGGGTGGCGGCGCAGCGGTGGTCGTCGAAGTTGACCAGGATGTCATCGGCGATCAGGGGCAGGGGCGGGTTGGTTTGTAGGTAGCGGGTCAGGGCACCCAGGCGCAGGGCCAGAAAAAGCTGGTCCCGCGTGCCTTCGCTGAGTTGGATCATTTCCAGAAGTTGCTCTTCGCCGGAACCTGAAGCGCGGGCGGCCTTGACCACCGGTTCGCCTTTTTCGTCGTAATCGGCCAACAAGCCGCTGAAGGACCCCAGGGTCATGTTCCGGAAAAAACGGGCCGCGGCTTCCAGCACCGGCCCCTGGTTGGCCTCCCGGTAGCGTTCGATTTCCGTGGACAGTACACGTGAAGCCAGACGCAGTCGGACGTACTCCTGAACATCGCCTTGGAGCCGGGCCTTTACGTAACACATCTGCTGATGCACGTCCGCGGCCTGAGAGGAGCCGTCCAGTCCGCGCAACTCCGCGCCGACCCGGCCGATCTCGGCCAGACATGTATCCCGCCGGGCGCCGAGCTCCTCTTTGCGGGTTCGGATGCCTTCCAGTTCAGCGCTCAGTTCGTCGAATCGGTGCTCCCTGGCCGCTGCGATGAATTCGTCCAGCGAATCGCCTCCGGCCAATTCCGACAACCGCTCCTCGATTTTTCGCTCCTCGTCGATCATCCGGGCCTTGGTTCGAGAGGCGCTTTCCCGGGCTTGCAGGTCTTGGGGCGAAGTGATGCCGGCCTCGGCGCAGAGGGCGTCGAGTTCTCGTTCGCTCTCCTGAATGGTCCCGGCAGCGTCGTGCAGTTCCTGCTCCAGGCGACGTTCCTCGTCCCGCAGGGCCTTTTGACGGCGGGCCCGCTCCTGCTCCTGTTCCAGCCGCGCATGCAGTTGGCCGATGATTTCCAGGGCCGACGGCTGATCGTCGTCGGGCGAAGCCGTGGCGAAACTCTCGTCGCCGACGCGTTCCGACAAGGGCGAGAGGGGCGCAACATGGCGCAGAGCCAGGACCTGCTCCGCGAACAGGCAGTGTTCGTCGCGGATGTTTTGAATGCGTTGGCGGGTGTCCGCGAGTCTGATTTGGGCCTGGGCGATTTCTTCCAGGGTCAGGGTCAGGGCAGTTGCCGCTTCCGGGTCGATCCCCTCCGGCAGGCCGGTTGCGAGAATTGTCTTCGTCCATTGCGCGGTCCACGCCTCCATGGCCAGGCCCGCCTTTTCCCGAAGGCGGGCCGCCGTATCCAAGGAGCGATTCAGCTCCTGGAGGCGGTCCTCCATCTCAGCGTGTTCAACGATCTGTTGTTGCAGGTTTTTCAGCGTGTTTCGGGCTCTGGCCAGGACGGCGGCATAGTCCGTTTCAGCCGAGGTCGGATGGCCGAGATGTTGGAGAGCGTGGACCAGTCCAGCGGTCACGGAGTTCCTTTCCGCTTCCATGGCCGCATGGGCGGCCCGGCGCTCCCCAAGTTCCTCAAGCAGTCGGCGCAAACCGAGGACCCTGGTCGACCAAGCCTGCATCTCCCGGGGGGAGAGAGGGGCGATGTTCAGAGGACGCCACAGCTCGACCCACTGTTCCTGAAGATGCGCCCAGTCTTTTTGGAAATCTTCCAGCCGTTCGGCATTGACGCGCAGTTCCTCGTCCAAGCGAGCGGTTTCCCGGCGCAGTTCCATGGCCTGAGCCACGCCGGAGGCGTTGGCGTACAGTTTGTCCGCCAAGTCGTCGGCCATGTCCATGGCGGTTTCAAAACCTTGGGCCAGCGAGGCAGCCGAAGGAACCTGGTCGATGAACGCGGCTTCCCGGTCCGGGTCAACGTTGCCCTGAAGCCAGGCGTTTTGGATCAGTTTCCAGCCAAAATCACGCGTTGTCCTGGCCTGGGTCAGGGCCGCGGGGTCCGGCAGCTCTCCGTGCAGCTCCAGACGCTCCAGCGCGGCGGTCTTTTCCTGGCGGGCCTTTTCCCGGCGGGAGCGGTCCTGTTGAAAAGTTTCGATCCGTTCACGCAGGGATTGGAACTGGTCCGCGAAGCGCTCCGAGGTTTCCGGCATGGGCAGGGCCAAATGTTCCAGATCGGTCAAAGAGCCTTGCCACGGTCCCAGGGACTTCGCTTCCTGGTCCACGCGGCGGGCCAGCTTTTCGACCT
Organism: Desulfonatronum thiodismutans; assembly: GCF_000717475.1. Taxonomy (NCBI): domain Bacteria; kingdom Pseudomonadati; phylum Thermodesulfobacteriota; class Desulfovibrionia; order Desulfovibrionales; family Desulfonatronaceae; genus Desulfonatronum; species Desulfonatronum thiodismutans. The sequence continues at coordinate 65,325 of NZ_JPIK01000009.1, read as the reverse complement.
CGGACCAGGCTTCGCGCAGACGTATGGTCGGGTTGCCCACTTCCGCGGCCCGATCCAGGGCCGCTTCCAGGGCGAAAAGGTCGGGTCGGGGCGGCAGGTTTTCCAGCCGTTGCCGCAGGTCGGCCGCCGCGGCCTGGGCGTCCAGCTCAACCCGGGCCGTGGAGGCCATGTCCGCCCGCAGGGCCCCGTGCTCCCGGCTCAGAGCATCCATCCGGACCTTAAGTTGTCTGGAAATCGGGGCCGTCCGCTCCCCAGTCGTTGCCTCCGGCCCCAGGGAGCGAATTTTTTCCTGGGTCTGGGCGTGCAGGACGGCATGGTCGGCTTCCAGTTGGCGGGCCTCTTTCAAGGCTTTGCGCAGAGCCGCGGTTTCGCCGTACAGTCGCCGTACGTCCCCGGCCGCGTCCAGCAGTTCCCGGTTGACGTTCCGTTCTCCCAATTCTCGTCGCGCTTGCTGAAGACGAAAGTCCAGGGCATCCCGGTCATGGCGGGCCTTGGCCAGGGTTTGCCGGACCCGGGTTCGGCGCTCGGTGAAGTCCTCGGGCAGCAGAGGCACGTCCGCGATCTCTCCCAGGCGGCGGATCAGGACTTCACGGGGATCAATATGGCGCAGGGCCTCCCGGTATCGTTCCAGGCGAGCCTTGGTCGTGTCCAGGCCAAAGAGTTCGGCTTGCAGTTCCCGCTGCCCGGCCTGGAGCTTTTTGAACTCGCTTTGGAGTTTTTTCCACTGCGTCGGACGAACGGAGAGTTCCCGGAGGCGCTTGGTCAAAGCGGACAGTTCCCCGACATGCTGGTGAATGGCGGAGGTCGGGGCGCGGGGCCGAAACAGCTTGTCGCGGCGGGCCTCCAATTCGGCCAGGATTCCGCGCAGGTCGGCGATGCCCGAGGCCGCGGCGAACAGGGCCTGGCCCAGGTTGCCCTCGGCCCGCAGCAGACCTTCGGCGCCGAGGCGCAGTTTATCCTGATCCAGCCCAAACATCCGGCCGAACATGTCCTGGGAGACTCCGCCCAGCAGCTGGGTCAGCCGGGCCTGATCCACCGCCTGCCCCGCGGCGTCCAGCAGGTCGTTCTTGCGGCGTTTGAAGCGTGTCAGGTCCAGAATTTCGCCGTTGTCCAGCCTCAGGGTCGCGCCCACGCACAGGTTTTTGTTCGGATGCAGATGCGCGTCCGGACTCTGATGCGGAAAACCGAACAGCAGGCAGGTGATGGCCCGCAGGATGGTGCTCTTGCCCGCCTCGTTGGGACCATGGACCAGGTGCAGTCGGTGCTCCGGCCCGCCGAAGCGCAGCTCCTTGTCCGTGAACCCGCCAAAAGCCTTCAGTTTCAAGGTTTCAATGCGCATGGGGAACATCCGGTCGGGATGGGGAGGCGGAAATCGTCGTGAGCATGGGCAGGAGCAGATCCCGGGCATCCCGGATCAGGGCCGCGCGGACCCGAGGGTCGTCCAGATCTGGCGGCTCCACGTCCGTGGTGACGAGTTTGGCCGTCAGATCGCGCAGATCGGCCTTGAAGTCGTCCAGCCCGGCGGGGTCCTCTTCCAGGTCTTTCAGGGCTTGAAGCAGGGCGGCTTGAGGAGTGTCGCCCTCGGCGATGTCCTCGATGTTCACGTCCGGAGTCGTGTCCAGAATCACCTTTTCAACCCAGACTCCGCGGCGGGAGACGTCGGTGGCGGTCAGTCGGATCTGGGCGACGAGCCGGTCCGGGTCGCGCACGGCCTGGGCGTGCAGCGGGGTTTGGCCGTAAAGGCGCAACCGGACGGCGGTCAGGCGGTCGTCCTGTCGGGCCGCGAGCGCGTCGCGCAGCCCGCTGGTCACGGCCAGGCGGAGGTCGTCCAGGTCGCGGGCCCCGGTCAGGTTCAAGTCCAGAAGCATCCAGCGCAGCACGTCCAGGATCACCCGTTCGGTCCGGACCGTGCCGTCCGGATGGACGTCCACCCGGACGCAGCCCTTGGCCCCGGCTTCCCGAATGTGCCGGCCCTGGATGCAGCCGCTGTAGACCACGTGCGGATCGCGGTGGACGATCTCGTGGTCGTGGACGTGGCCCAGTGCCCAGTACTGGTAGCCCTTGGCCGTCAGGTCGTTCAGGGAGCAGGGGGCGTACCTGGCGTGACCGGCTCGTCCGGTCATGGCCGTGTGCAAGAGCCCGATATTGAACAGGTCGGGCAAGGGGGCGGGGTAGGTCGCGGCGAGGTTGTCCAGGATTTCCCGTCCGGCGTAGGAGCGGCCGTGCACGGCCACGGGCAGGTCCGGAGAACGCCAGGTGTCGGCTTTGGTCGAGGACAGAACGTGGACGTTTTCGGGCAGGCGCAAGGAAGCCGTCATGGGGTTGTCCGCGTCGTGGTTGCCCCGGATCATGACCACCTGAATGCCGTGCCCTCCCAGCCGGGACATCTGCTCGGCGAAATGGAGCAGGGTCTGGTAGTCCGGGCAATCGGCGTCGTACACGTCTCCGGCCAGGACGACCAAGGGAACCGCGTTGTCCACGGCGTAGTCCACCAGATTGGCAAGGGCCTGACGGGTCGCTCCCCGGATTTCGTCCACGGGCGCGCCTTCATACCTGGACAATCCATGCAATGGGCTGTCCAGGTGGATGTCGGCGACGTGGAGGAAGGAAAACATGCGAAGGGGTTATGGTTGAAACTGAGCGTATCAGGTCTTCAGGGGGGCTTGTCGGTGTGGAATTGGTTGGGCTGACGCAAATCTATCGCAACGATGCTGGATTGTGGTGACGCAGCCAGTCGCGGAGGGCGCTGTTGATCCGTTGTTGCCAGCCGTCGCCGGTGGCCTGAAAGCACTCGACAATATCCCGGGAAAGGAGGAGGTTGACGACACGGGGAGAGGTGTCAGCCGGGCGTTGATAGTTTGTCAGCGTTTCACGCAATTCCTGAGGCAAAACATTTTCCGGCGAACCGAAGGACTGAAAGTCTTCAGCCGTAAGTTCCCGGACTTCACCTTCATGATCGGTCATTGGCAATGGCTTTTCCATATGCTTTTGCCTCTCTTTCATTTGCCTTACGCATGCTGATTATCCTGATTCCCCCAATTATTGGAGTAAAGCAGACCACGTGCAATCGACCGCCCAGGTAGCCCACGGCGATGAATCGGCGCTCAGGATATTGATTTCGAACGTCTTCGGCAAACACCGCGTCGGCCCACTCGAACTTGGCGGCGAGATCGAAGGGAATATCTCGCTCTTGGGCATTTTTAGCGGACTTCGCGGGGTCAAAGTCAATTCGCATTCGTCTGCTTCGTCAATTCGAATAAAGTATCGAAAATCATCCCTTGACGCTGGGATCCGTCTTGGCTCTGGCCCACCAGGTGAGCAGGCCCAGGGTGAAAAAGGCGCCGGGGGGCATGATCATGATGGTCCAGGAGTGCCACCAGAGATCCCTGGCCGGGAGGGGGAAGCCGAGGATGGTTCCGAAGCCCAGGGGTTCGCGGATCAGGGCGATGGCGATGAGCACGAAGGAGTAGCCCAGGCCGGTGGCCAGACCGTCCAGGAGCGAGGGCCAGGGACGGTTCTGGCTGGCAAAGGCCTCGGCCCGGCCCATGATGATGCAGTTGGTGATGATCAGACCCACGTAGGGGCCGATGAAGCGGTGAATGTCCGGGGCTCCGGCCCGGATCATGATGTCCACCATCATCACGAAGCTCGCGATGATCAACACCTGGACCATCATCCGGATGCGCTTGGGAATGTAGTTGCGCAGGATGGAGACGGTCAGGTTGGACATGGCGGTGGTGAAGATCACCCCGGCGCACATCAGCAGGGTGTTGGTCAGCAGGTTGGTCACGGCCAGGGCCGAGCAGATGCCCAGGACTTGGCGGTAGACCGGATTTTCCGACCAGATGCCTTTCTCGAAAATGGTTTTGGATGTCTCGGCCATGGCTTAGCCCTCGGAGTCGTCGGCGTGCAAGGCGTCCTGCGAGGCTTCCAGGTAGGCCTCTCGAAACCGGTGCAATTCGTTGTTCAGCATGTCCATCAGCGCCTGGGAAGTCCCCGTGGCACCGGTGATGGCGTCGACACGGTTGGGAGCGTTGGGGTCCAGGGCCTGGCCGATGATCACCCGTCGGTCCCGAGGACGATCCCAGGCGATGCTCAGGCCCTGAAACTGTTCGAGAAACCAGTCCTCTTCGATCCGTCCTCCCAGGCCCGGAGTTTCCGCGTGCTGGAGAAAACGGATGTTGCGCACGGTGGTCAGATCCGGGCTGAGCACGATAATGCCGCGAATCAGATCCCAGACCCCCTGACCCTGGAAGATGAAGCCCACGTCCGCCTGGTCCTCGGCGTCCGTTATCCGCTCGAAGACCGTCCAGGTACGCTGGTCCGAGGGCAAGGCCTTTTCCCGGATATGTTCCTGGACAGCAGCTGCAAAGGCTTCCGCGTCCCGACCTTCGACGCTCAGTTCAAAGGCCTGGGCGATGGTCCGGTTGCGGTGGAGTTGTTCGTTGCGGGCCAGCATGTCTTTGGTGCCGTGATGGACCAGGGAGACGCCGGCACCGAAAAAAACACTGATGGCCAGCATGAACCCGAGAACATAGGGCAGGGAGTCTTTTTTCATGCCTTCGCCTCTCCTGCCGGCGTGGCTTTCGGCTTGGGAGCGGGCGCTGTAAAACGCTTGATCCACAGATCCAGCGACGGAGCGATCATGTTCCCAAGGAGGATGGAAAAAGCGACGGCCCCGTAAAAAATGCCGTAGGAGCGGAAAAAGACGATCATCATCCCGATGAACAGGCCGTAGATCCACTGCGACTTGGGCAGCTTCGGGGCGCTGACCGGCTCGGTGACCATGAACACGGCGGCGTAGAGCAGGGCCCCGGAGAACAGCGTGAAATGCAGGGGAGGTACAGCCTCCACGTCCAGACCGTAGCGGAGGAAAAGGCACAACGCGCTCGCGCCAAGGATCGGCGGAATCATCAACCGCCATTGGGCCGTCCTGGTGTACAGCAGATAGGCCGCGCCGAGCAAAATGGCCGCGGCGCTGGCCTCACCCATGGAGCCGGCTCCCATAAGCAAGGTCTGCTCTCCGGCATCAAAAAAAACGCCGATGGCACCGGTGAACAGGTCCAGGAAGCCGATTTCGTAATCAAAGTTCTTGTGCGCGACCATGGGCGTGGCTGAGGTCATGGCGTCCACGATATTTTGTCCGCTTTGGCGCAGATACTCCGGCAACTCACCCGCCGCGGCCATGCTCCAGTGAGCGAACCCACCGGGAAAATCCCGGAACACGGGAACGAACTGGTTGGTCATCTGCAGGGGGAAGCTCAGCCAGATAAAGGCCCGGCCGACAATGGCCGGATTGAAGACGTTCTTTCCGAAACCGCCGAACAGCTCCTTGCCGAAAAGGATGCCCACGACAATGCCCACGGCAGTGATCCAAAACGGGATGCTCGGCGGCAGGGACAGGGCGTAGAGCGCCCCGGTGACGAAACAGGCCTGGGTGACCTTGCCGCCTCGGCGCGAGGCCATGAACCACTCGGTGAGAAAGGCGAAAAGCATGGACACGGCCAACACGGCCAGTACACGCAGACCGAAGAAATAGGTCGCGGTCACAATCACGGGCAAGAGCGCGTACAGCACTTTGACCATGATTTTTTGTTTTTGGATTTCAGGAAGTTTGATGGGCATTGGAGCAGCGGTTGGGGATCAAGGCAAGGGGCCGGGGCGGAAGGAAACTTCGGAGTTGCCCGGAATCACGTGTTGCTTCCCATTGAGAGATTTGCCTATCAAATCCACCCGGAAAAGAAAACCGTGAATAGCACGGCGAAGACCAGGGAGGGCAGCATGTTGGTGACGTTGATGGTCTTCAGTTCCAGCAGGTTGATGCCGATGCCCATGATCAGCAGGCCTCCGGTGGAGGTGAGCTGGGCGATGATCGGCTCGGTGAACAGGCTCTGGGCCTGCCCGGCCAAAAGGGTGATGCCGCCTTGGTAGAGCAGGATGGCCAGAAAGGAGAACAGAACGCCGATGCCGTAGGTGGAGGCCAGGGGGATGCAGATGAAGCCGTCCAGAATGGACTTGGTCAGCAGGATGGTCCGGTCGCCGCGGATGCCTTCGTCGATGGAGCCGAGAATGGCCATGGACCCGATGCAGAAAAGCAGGGAGGCGGTGACGAAGCCGTCCGTGAACCGGGCGTCCTTGGAGCCGAGGCGATGCTTAAGGGCGTTGCCCGCCGCGGTCAGCCGGTCGTCCAGGCGGATGAGCTGGCCGCAGAGCGCGCCGCAGAGCATGGAAAAGACCAGGATCAGGATATTGGTGAAGCTCAGGGCCATGTGCAGGCCGATAACCAATACGCAGAGCCCGATGGAATGGTAGACCAGGGTCCGGTAGCGGTCCGAAAACCGTCCTCCGAGCATCAGGCCGAGAAGGCTGCCGAGGATGATGGCCCCGGCGTTGATCAGGGTTCCGATGGGCATGGCCGCGTTGTCTACCGCGAAGGGCCGCGGAAAACAATCGAGAACTCTCCCGGGTTGCGAGAGGGCTGCTTCGGGTGAAAGCTATTTGTCGCCGGATTGTTCAATGCGTTGACCGATGGAGAATGCCGGGCCAAGGTACTCACCGAGCCCGTGATAAGTGCGGATCACGGGGCCGAAGGCCACGGGGCGGAGTTTGTCCAGGTCCGGCAGGCCGTCCGGACCGAGCACGGCTTGGTCGGCCTTGATGTCCAGAATTTCACCGATGAACATGGTATGCAGTCCCAGTTCCACAGTCTGGAGCAGTCTGCACTCCGCGGCCAGGGCGAACTCCTGAATGTAGGGCGCGTCCACCAGGGTGCTCTTGACCGGGGTCAGGCCGGTGGCGGCGAACTTGTCCGCGGTTTTGCCCGAAGCGATGCCGCAATAGTCGGCGAGCATGATGTCCTGTTCCGTGGAGACGTTGACCGTGAAGGCCTTGCGGCTGGAGATGCAGTCGTAGGTATAGGTGGCCTTGCGTAGCGAGATGGTCAGGCACGGGGGCTTGGAGCAGCAAACGCCCCCCCAGGCGATGGTCATGATGTTCGGTTTGTCCTGCTGATCATAGGACCCGACGACCCATACCGGAGTCGGGAAAACCAAGGGCTTTGCCCCAAGGGATTGTTTCATGAGGACCTCCTGGATGCGAATGTTTGCGGACGTTTCAGGTAACATGCCTTCAAGAACATGCTTACGCGCGTGATCGGCTTGATTAACGCATTCCGGCTGATCTGGAAAGTGTTCAAGGATTGACCCTTTGTGCGTATTTGTGGGAACATCCTGCTTTTGTTTAACTGAGGGCCTTGGGAGGGACTTTGGCTGACCCCAAAGGGGCCGAGATTAACGTTCTCATCACACGGGTGGACCATGGAAAAGCATCTGCTTTTGGCTGTTGGCGACGATCAAAGTTCTTTACAGGCGGTTCGGTTCGTGAGTCATTTTTTTGTCCAAAAGCATGCGGTCCGATTGACCTTGTTGTATGTCGCGCCTCAACCGCCAGCGGTCTATCTGGACGATCGGGACGTCTACCACCGCAAGCGTTGGACCGAGGACTGGAAAAGAGGACAGGAGCATCGCGCCCAGGAATTACTGGATCAGGGTAAGGCCGCGCTGGTGGATTCCGGTTTTTCCGCGAAGCTCCTTTCGACCAAGTTCATTTTCAGCCAGTACGGTTCGGCCAAGGACTTGATCCAGGAATGCGCCAAGGGCAGCTTCGATGCACTGGTGCTGGGGCGTCGCGGGCTTTCCCGGTTCGAGGAGCTGTTCGTGGACAGCGTCACCAAGCGGATCATGAACGAGGAATTGTCCTTTCCGATCTGGGTCTGCCAGCGTCCGGAACGCGGCCGGAAGAACATTCTTGTGGCCGTGGACGGCTCCGAGCCTTGCGTGCAGATTGCCGACCACGTCGGCTTCATCGTTGCTGATCAACCCGAGCAGAGCGTCGTTCTCGTCCATATCCCAAACAGCCAGGTTCCGGAATCCGAGTACCAGGGCTTTTTTGAGCACGCCCTTGCTTCTCTCCTTGAAAACGGGGTTTCCAGGGAAAGAATTCAGACCAAGGTGCTGAGTGGGTCAAGCCCTGCTCTTGCCTTGCAGCAGGAAGCCGATACAGGACGATACGCGGTTGTCGCCTTGGGCCGCACGGGTGCTTCGGGACCGGGCTTTTTTTCCATGGGTTCGGTCAGCAGGACGCTTTTGGCCAAGCTTGAAGGGGCAGCCTTGTGGGTCAGCCCCTCGGTTTGTCGACTCAAAAGCTGATTCGGTTGATTCCTTTGACCCGATGGGCATGGCTCGTTTCATTCTTTTCCGCTCAACCAACACATCCAAAATATTTACCAACACGTCATGACATCTGAAAAAGATACCGCCAAAAAGAATTGGCACTCCTTGGACGCAAAAGAAGTGTTTCGTCTTCTGGAAAGCGAAGAAAACGGACTGAAAGGCTCTGAAGCAACCCATCGTCTGGATCGGTACGGACCGAATGAATTGGCTGTGGCCAAAGGGCGCGGGGCGTTGATGCGGTTTTTGGCCCAGTTCAACAACGTGCTGATCTATCTCCTGCTTGCCGCCGCCGTGATCACCGGTCTGCTGGGTGAGTGGCTGGACATGGGCGTAATTCTCGGCGTCGTCCTGATCAACGCCTTGATCGGATTCGTTCAGGAGGGCAAGGCGGAAAAGTCCCTGGACAGCATTCGCAACATGCTCGCCCCGTCCGCGGTGGTCCTACGCGACGGCAAGAAGCAGGACATCCCGGCCACGAAATTGGTCCCTGGGGACGTGATTTTGCTCAAGCCCGGGGACAAGTTGCCGGCCGACGTTCGGCTTTTCAAGGTCCGTGATCTGCAAATCGAAGAAGCGGCCTTGACCGGTGAGTCGGTTCCCGTGGACAAGGCCGCGGACCCCGTGGAAGAGGACAGCTCCCTGGGAGACCGTTCCGGGATGGGGTTTTCCGGAACCATGGTCACCTACGGCCAGGGCCGAGGCGTTGTCGTGGGTACGGGCAAGGACACGGAGATCGGCCGGATCAGTGAAATGCTCTCGGACGTCCAGTCCCTGACCACTCCGCTGATCAAGCAATTGGGGCGCTTCGGCAACCTGCTCAGCGTAGCCATCATCGGCATGGCCGCGGTGACCTTCGCGTTCGGTTATCTGTTTCAGGGGTTCGCTCCGGGCGAGATGTTCATGGCCGCCGTAGGCTTGGCCGTGGCGGCCATCCCCGAAGGACTGCCGGCCATCGTGACCATCACCCTGGCCATAGGGGTGCAGCGTATGGCCCGGCGCAACGCGATCATTCGCAGTTTGCCCGCGGTGGAGACCCTGGGCTCGGTGACCGTGATCTGCACGGACAAAACCGGCACCCTGACCCGCAATGAAATGACCGTTCAGACCATGCGCACGGCGGACCGCTCCTTGACGGTCTCCGGGGTGGGGTATGCTCCGAAAGGCCATTTTCAGCAGGACGACGCCGAATTCGATCCGCATACGGACGATCAGAACGTGGTGGCACTGCTGCGCTATGGACTGCTCTGCAATGAGGCCGAGGTGGCGGAGGCCGAAGGGCAGTGGAAGGCCCAGGGCGCTCCCACCGAGGCGGCCTTGGTGACAGCGGCGATGAAGGCCGGGCTTGTTCAGAAGGAGGAAAACGAACGTTATCCTCGCGTGGACGTGGTCCCCTTCAGCTCGGAGCACAAGTTCATGGCCACCCTGCATCGTGATCCGGAGGGCGGGGGGCTGATCATTCTCAAGGGCGCACCGGAAAAAGTCCTGGAAGTTTGCGAAAGCCAGCGGACCGGAGAGGATCAGTCCAAACTGGACCCCGATTTTTGGGCTCAGGAAGAGGAACGGATCGCGTCCCGGGGGCAACGCCTGTTGGCCCTGGCGGTGCGTCGGGTGGACGGCAAGGACCGTCTGGCCATGGACGACGTCCGGGACGGGTTCACCATGCTTGGGGTCTTCGGCATAATCGACCCGCCGCGGGACGAAGCCGTGGAGGCCGCGGGCAAGCTGATCGGCGACCGCGAACCCATGCAGGAATGCGACAGTGCCGGGATCAACGTGAAGATGATCACCGGCGACCACGTGGCCACGGCCAAGGCCATCGGCCTCAAATTGGGCATCGGAGACGGCGAAAACGCGCTTTCCGGCAAGGATATTGACGCGATGAGCGACGAAGAGCTTCGAGATCGCGCTCCCGACGTGGACGTGTTCGCCCGGGTCACACCGGAGCACAAGCTGCGTATTGTCACCGCGCTGCAGGCCAGGAACAAGATCGTGGCCATGACCGGCGACGGGGTCAACGACGCCCCGGCCCTGAAACGGGCCGACGTGGGCGTGGCCATGGGCCGGAGCGGCACGGAGGCGGCCAAGGAGGCCTCGGACATGGTCCTGGCGGACGACAATTTCGCCTCCATCGCCAATGCCGTGGAAGAGGGCCGCACGGTCTACGACAATATCAAGAAGGCGATTCTGTTCATCCTGCCCACCAACGGCGGCCAGGCCCTGGTGGTCATAGCCGCGATTTTTCTGGGCCTGGGCATGGCCGACGCGGTGAACGGGTTCAGCCTGCCCATTTCGCCGCCGCAGATCCTCTGGATCAACATGGTCACCGCCGTTTCCCTGGCCCTGGCCCTGGCTTTCGAACCGGCGGAGCGCAACGTGATGCGCCGACCACCTCGCCAGCCGGATGAACCTCTGGTCTCCAGGTTTTTGCTGTGGCGAATTTCCTTTGTTTCCGTGATGCTGACCACCGGCGCCCTGGGCCACTACCTGTATATGCTGGACAGCGGTTCCACCCAGGAACTCGCCGCCACGACGGCTATCAACACCCTTGTGTTCGGGCAGATCTGCTACCTCTTCAACAGTCGCTTCATCCATGAAAGTTCGCTGAACCGGACTGCGTTTTTGGGCAGCTCCGCGGTGTTGTGGTCCATCCTGGTGCTGGTAGTGTTGCAACTGGCCTTCACCTACGCACCTCCGATGCAGTTTCTCTTTCGTACCGAGGGATTGGGTTTAGGAACATGGCTGCGAATTTTCGTTTTCGGCATCGTCCTCTTTTTGCTGGTCGAGGGAGAGAAATTCTTGTGGCGACGTTCCGGGGCCGTCCACTGACCCCGTCAATTGGAACAGTCGTCCGGCTTTTTGAAGACATTTTTCGCTTCAAAGCGGAAGCTGCGCGTGAACGGTCCTCAGGCGCGTCTTTCTTCCGCGCACCATATCAACCCAAGGAGTATGCATCATGACTCGCTACCTGCTCACGTTGGCAACGGCCCTCGTTCTCGGCACGGCCTCTCTCGCCTGGGCCGCCGATCCCATCAAGATCGGCGCGATCCTTTCCGCCACTGGCCCGGCTTCGTTTCTGGGCGAGCCGGAGCGCAACACCCTGCATATGCTCCAGGATCAGATCAACGCCCAGGGTGGGCTGCTGGGCCGCCCTCTGGAAGTGATCATTTATGACGACGAAACCGAGGTGAACAAGGCCGTGTCCGCGGCCAACAGGCTGCTCAGCCGGGATCGGGTGGTTGCGGCCATCGGCGCGACCACCTCCGGCAACACCCTGGCCATCATGCCCAGGTTTTCCTCGGCCCAAATCCCGCTGGTCTCCATGGCCGCGGCGGAGCGGATCGTCAAACCCATCAACCCTTGGGTCTTCAAAACACCCCAGTCCGACCGTCATGCCGTGATCAAAATTCTGGAGCACGCCAAGCTCGAAGAGTTCAGCAATATCGCCATCCTCACGGTCTCGGACGGCTTTGGCCAGGCCGGGCGGGAGGTCTTGCAGGAACTGCTGCCCGCGTACGGAATGAGCCTGGTCGCTGATGAGATCTACGGCCCCCGGGATACGGACATGACCCCGCAATTGACCAAAATCCGTGGGCTGAACCCGGACGCGATCATCGTCTGGGGCACGAACCCCGGTCCGGCGGTCATCGCCCGCAATCGCGTTCAACTGGGCATGCAAACACCCATGTACATGAGCCACGGCGTGGCATCCAAGCGGTTCATCGAGTTGGCCGGAGAGGCGGCCGAGGGGTTGATCCTGCCGGCCGGCCGGCTGGCCGTGGCGGACCAACTGCCCGAGGACCATCCGCAGAAGGCCTTGCTCTTGGAGTACATTCAGGCCTATGAAGCCCGGTTCAACGCCGAGGTGTCCACTTTCGGAGGCTACGCCTACGACGCCTTGATGCTCATCGCCGAGGCCATTACCCAGGCTGGCGAGGCCACGCCCCAGGCCATTCGGGATAACCTGGAAAAAATCAACGGGTTCATCGGCACAGGCGGCATTTTTGAAATGTCCCCCGGAGATCATAACGGGCTGGACGAACGAGCCTTCGTGATGGTCCGGATCACGGACGGTGACTGGGAGCTGCTGGTCGAATAATGGATCTGGGAACTTTCCTGCAATTCCTGGCGGCGGGCCTGACCGTGGGCAGCACCTACGGTCTGGCCGCCTTGGGATTCACGATCATCTTCAACACCACGGGCATCATCAACTTCGCCCAGGGCGAGTTCGTGATGCTGGGCGGCCTGCTGGCCGTGGTCTTCATGCACTGGTTGGCCCCAGGCCTTCCCGCCGCGGTAGTTCTGGCCGTGCTGGCCACCACCCTGGTGGGGCTGGTCATGGAGCGCCTGACCATCAGACCGGTCCAGCACACCTCGGTGATCAACCTGATCATCGTGACCATCGGCGTGTCCATCACCATCCGCGGGCTGATGATGCTGCTCTGGGGCAAGGACACCTACGTGCTCCCGGCCTTTTCCGGCACCACGCCCATTCCGCTCCTTGGCGCGACCATTGCCCCGCAAAGTCTGTGGATTCTGGGCATCACCCTGCTGGTGCTGGCGGCGATGCGCTACTTCTTCAGCCGAACCATCTTCGGCCGGGCCATGCTGGCCTGCTCCTTCGAGCCCAAGGCTGCCCGGCTGATGGGCATCAGCGTGGAACGGATGGTCATGGCCTCGTTCATGCTTTCGGCCTTCGTGGGCGCGGTGGGCGGGGTCATCCTCACCCCCCTGACCATGACCTCCTACGACGTGGGCGTGCTTTTGGGCCTGAAGGGGTTCGCCGCCTGCATCCTGGGAGGTCTGGGCAACCCCTTCGGCGCGGCGGCCGGGGGGCTTCTCCTGGGTGTTCTGGAAGCCTTCGGCGCAGGCCTGATCTCCTCGGCCTACAAGGACGCCATCGCCTTCGTGGTCATCCTGGCCATCCTGCTCTGGCGGCCTTCCGGGCTGTTCGGGGCCCCGGACACGGAGCGGGTGTAGGGCCATGAAGTCTTCAACCCTTCGCCAACTGGCCCCGGTGGCCGCGTTCTACATCCTGGTCCTGGCCACGCCGACCCTTCTGTCCCATGATTATTACTATCTGAGCATCCTGAACATGGCCGGGATCATCGCGATCATCGTCATGGGGCTGAACCTGCTGTTGGGCTTTGCCGGGCAGATTTCCCTGGGCCATGCGGCCTTGTTCGGAATTTCCGCCTATACCTCGGCTGTTATGACCGCCACCTACGGATTGCCCCTGGCCGTGGGCATGCTTTCCGGAGTGGGGCTGACCGCCGTGGTGGCCCTGGTGGTGGGCATGCCCGTGCTCAAGCTCAAGGGCTACTATCTGGCCATGGCCACTCTGGGCTTCGGCCTGATCGTCTACATCTTTTTCAACGAGGCCATCTCCCTGACCGGCGGGCCGTCGGGGTTCGTGGGCATCCCCCAGCTCCAGGTCGGCTCGTTCGTCTTCGATTCGGACCTGTCCTACTTCTTCCTGGTCTGGACCACTGTCACCGTGGTGCTGCTGATCTCCCTGAACCTGATCAACTCCCGGATCGGCCGGGCTCTGATGGCCCTGCACGCCAGCGACAAGGCGGCTCAGTCCATGGGCATCAACGTGGCCCGCTACAAGCTGTTCATCTTCGTGCTCTCCGCGGTGTTCGCCGGGATCGCCGGGGTGCTTTACGCGCATTACCTCAGCTTCGTGGCCCCGTCCTCCTTCGGGTTCCATTTTTCCGTGCAGCTGATCACCATGGTCGTGCTGGGCGGCATGGCCAGCCTGTGGGGCGGCATCGCCGGGACGGTTTTTCTGACCGCCATGCCGGAATTCCTGCGGGCCTACGAAAACATGGAAGTGATCATCTACGGGCTGATCCTGATCCTGTGCATGATGTACCTGCCCCAGGGCATGGCCGGCGGCGTCTCCAAGCTGATTGCCCTGATTCGCGGGAGGTTCGGACATGCCCGGTAGGAGCGATGGGGAGCGAACGTCCGCGGACGACGTGATTCTGAACTGCCGGGAGGTCCATGTCCGTTTCGGCGGGGTGATGGCCCTGACCGACGTGGATTTTCAGGTCCGCGAAGGGACCATCACCGCCCTGATCGGTCCCAACGGCGCGGGTAAGACGACATTACTCAACGTTGTCAGCGGGATGGTTCCCAGTTCGGAAGGCGCCGTGGAACTCCTGGGCCGTGACATGACCCGGAGCCCGGCCTGGGAGCGGGCCAAGGCCGGGGCGGTGCGCACCTTTCAGAACCTGGAAGTCTTCACCACCATGAACGTCCTGGAGAACGTGATGACCGGGGCGCACCGGGTGGTCCGCTACGGGGCGATCAGCGCCCTGTTCAAGACGCCCGTTTTTTTTCGCGGGGAGCGCCGCTGCCGGGAACTGGCCGAGGAAAAATTGGCCTTCGTCGGCCTGGAGGATGACTGGAACCTGCCCGCCGGGGATTTGCCATACGGTCGGCAACGCCTCCTGGAACTGGCCCGGGCCCTGGCCGCCCAGCCGCGCATCCTGCTCCTGGACGAACCCGCCGCCGGGCTGAACACCACCGAAACCCGCGCCCTGGCCAAGTTGATCCAGCGTGTCCGCGACGAACTGGGCGTCACCGTGGCTATCGTGGAGCACGATATGGACCTGATCATGGGCATCAGCGACGCCATCACCGTCCTCCACTTCGGCCGGGTCATCGCCTCCGGAACTCCGGGGGAAATCCAGAAAAATCCCGAGGTAGTCGCGGCGTATCTGGGCGAGGAGGCGGAGTAATCCATGCTCGTTCTGAAAAACGTCGACGTCTTTTACGGCCGGGTGCATGCCATCCGGCGGGTTTCCCTGCATGTGAATCAGGGTGAGATCGTGGCCTTGATCGGGGGCAACGGGGCTGGGAAGACCACTTTGTTGACCACCATATCCGGTTTGATGCGGGCCAGGGAGGGCAGTCTGGCCTTCGAGGGCCGGGAGATTGCCCGGGAGCGCCCGGAACGGATCGTGGCCGCGGGGATTTCCCAGGTTCCGGAGCGGCGCCTGGTGTTCAAGCCCATGAGCGTGGAGGACAATCTGCTTTTGGGCGCGTACCATCGGTACAGCCTGAAAAACAAGGCTGAAATCCGCAAGGACATCCAGGACATCTACGAGATGTTTCCTGTCCTGGGGCAGCGCAAGGATCAACCCTCCGGGAATCTTTCCGGTGGAGAGCAGCAGATGCTGGCCATTGGCCGGGCCCTGATGGCCAAGCCCCGGATGCTGCTTCTGGACGAGCCCGGCATGGGGTTGGCTCCGGCCCTTTCCCAGATGATCTTTCGGCATGTGGCCGAGCTGCGTGACGCCTTCGGCCTGACCGTGCTGTTGGTGGAACAAAACGCCAAGAGCGCCCTGAAGATCGCGGATCGGGGCTATGTGTTGGAAACCGGGCGGATCATTCTGCAGGGTCCGTCCGAGGAGCTGCTGCTGAACCGGGACGTGCAACGCGCCTATCTGGGGCGGGATGTGGAGGTAGAGTGATGTTTGAGCCGGAACTGGAGGGCATGGGGCGGGAGGAACTGGAGCAGCTTCAGTTGGAGCGGTTGCAGTCCACGTTGACCAGGGTTTCGCGCAACGTGCCGTTCTATCGCAAGAAGTTCGAGGATTTGGGCCTGGACCCGTATGATTTCACCTCCCTGGACGATGTCCGCGAACTGCCCCTGACCACGCGCCAGGATCTGCGGGACAACGCTCCGTACGGCCTGTTCGCCGTGCCCTTGCGCGAGGTCGTCCGCTTGCAGACGTCCTCCGGTTTTTCCGGAGGGACCACGGTCTTCGGCTACACCTTAAGCGACATCCGGAAATGGTCGCGGCTAACGGCCCGGGTCCTGGCCGCCGGCGGGGCGAACAAGGAGGACGTGGTTCATGTGGCCCATACCTATGGTCTGTCCACCATGGCCTTTGGCATGCATTACGGCGCGGAGACCCTGGGGGCCACCGTGGTTCCGGTCTCCAGCGGCAACGCTCGCCGACAGGTGGGGATCATTCTTGACTACCGGGCCACGGCTCTGGCCTGCATCCCCAGCTATGCCCTGTTTCTGGCCGACCTGATGGACGAGATGGGCGTGAACCGCAACGCCCTGCCCCTGCGCTGGGGCATGTTCAGCGGGGAGGTGTGGTCCGAGGCCACCCGACAAGCCATCCAGGAGCGTCTGAACATCACGGCCACTGACAACTACGGCGTCAGCGAGGTCATGGGGCCGGGCGTGGCCGGGGAGTGCCTGGAGCGCCGGGGCATGCACATTCAGGAAGATCATTTCCTGGCCGAAATCATTGACCCGCACACCCTCCAGCCGGTCCCGGCGGGGCAGGTGGGCGAGCTGGTACTGACCACCCTGACCAAGGAAGCCCTGCCCATGATCCGCTTCCGCACCGGGGACCTGACCCGGCTGATCCCGGACCCGTGTCCCTGCGGTCGGACTTTCCTGCGCATGGAGCGCATCCAGGGCCGCAGCGACGACATGCTGATCATTCAGGGGATCAACGTCTATCCGGAGCGGATCAAGGCCATCCTGGCGGAAACGCACCAAGTCCAGCCGAACCATTTGATCGTGGTGGACCGCCACGGCGGACTGGACACGGCCAAGCTGCTGGTGGAGGCGGACATGGTCGAGCCGGACCAGATCAAGACCCAGCAACGCTTCATCGACCTGACCCGGCAGCAGTTGGCCATGGAACTGGGGCTGGTCTTCGAGGTGCAGTTGGTCGAACGCAAAACCATCGCCGAACTGGAAACCGGCACGGGGCGGGTGGTGGATCGGCGACACCCGTAGTTGAGTGTTGAAAAAGTCCTAATTCGGCAGGTCGTTCAAAAATCCCAAGTGCAAGGAGCAAAAAAGTTCAAGGTTGAAGCGTATTTATTGATACGTGAGGGTTTGAACTTTTTGCAGTGACGCAGCAATTGGGAGTTTTTCAACGGCCTGGTAGGCAATTATCCGAAGGCAATTAACAGATACGCGGCAACTGTTCGCCTTCGAGCATGTCCAGCAGGCGGTGGCCGCCCAGCGGGGTTTGCAGGACCACCCGGCCGGGATGGTCGGGCTGGATGTCGCCGATGTGGGCGGCGTTAACGCCGAACTCGTCCCGGCGCATGATCTCCAGGGCCTGTTCGGCGTATTGGGCCGGAAGGATGCAGATCAGTTTGCCCTCGTTGGCCAGGTAGAGCGGGTCCAGGCCGAGGAAGGAGCAGCCTGCTGCTACCACTGGGTTCACGGGCACGGCCTCCTCGCGGATCAGGCACTGGACTCCGGACTGCCCGGCGATTTCATTGAGCGTGGTGGCAAGGCCGCCCCGGGTGGGGTCGCGCAGGACGTGGATGTCCGGGATGGCGGTCAGCAGCTTGGCGATGAGGTGGTTCAACCCGGCGCAGTCGCTCTGGATCGGGGCCTCGAAGCTCAGGCCTTCCCGGGTGGCCAGAATGGTCAGGCCGTGGTCGCCCATGGTCCCGCTGACCAGGATCGCGTCGCCCGGCGCGGCCCGGTGGCCCTGGGGGCAGGGCTGGACCAGAATTTCACCGATTCCCGTGGTGTTGATGAACATCCTGTCCACCGCGCCCTTGGGCACCACCTTGGTGTCCCCGGTGACGATCTTCACCCCGGCCCTGTTCGCGGCCTCGGCCGTGGACCGGACCACCTGCTCCAGCACGTCCATCTCCAATCCTTCCTCCAGAATAAACGCGCAACTTAAATAGAGCGGACGCGCCCCGAGCATGGCCACGTCGTTGACCGTGCCGTTCACGGCCAGGGAACCGATGTCCCCGCCGGGAAAAATCAACGGGGTGACGGTGAAGCTGTCCGTGCTCATGGCCAAGGGGCCGGAGGCATGAATCAAGGCCGCGTCGTCCAGCCGGTCCAGGACGTCGTTGCTGAAATGCTTCAGAAATACGTCCTTGATCAAACGATGCGAAGCCTTGCCGCCGCTGCCGGTGTCGAGGAGGAGTCGTGGTGTGGTCATGATTTAATGAGAAGAGTTACGTTGTTGTTTCGAGTGTCGGGAGGTGATTTACGCACCGATATGCTTGCGGATTGATTCAAAGACCTCTTGCGCGAACATCATGAACTCTCGTGCTTCCCCGCATGTCGGCTTGCCGTGGGGCAGCAAACCGAAATCACCGGGATATCGAGCATCGATGTAGAGATCGTCTAAATCAGTCAGGATATCCATATCCAGGTCCATCTGGATTTCTGGTTGGATCATGCCGTAGAGCTTGAGAGTCGAGTGCTCCTTGGGAATTCTTTTTTGCGAGTTTTCAAGGACCGCCTTGAAACACTTTTCCACGCATTGCTGGGCATGAAAGGCGACAATGTGCGACAAAAATTCGTCATGAATGAGATACTCGATGCTTTTCAAGTCCGCGGATGCGGAAACGAGCCAAGCCTTGGCCAATTCCTTGCTCATAATAAAGAAATCCCATTTGTTTGGATTTCTCTGGCAAACGAGCTGTTTTGCGAGAAAAAAAGTTTACTCATGGGCTCGGTGTGGACCAGCAGGTCAATGCTGATTTTTTGACGAATATCCTGAATCGGCTTGGAAACTTTCCTGACTAATTGTCTCTTTTCTTGGTAATTTTTAGGAATAAACTGGTCCTTGGTCACGACATAGACATCAAAGTCGCTGTCCTGGCCGGGAGTTCCATGGGCATGGCTTCCGAAAAGGACAACCATCTTGGGGTCGATGGTGCGGAGCCTTTCGGCAAGTATTTCTTGAATTGTTTGAGTTTCTTTCATTTTGCGGCGTTAACATGAAGGATTATTTGTTCTCACCTTCATCTTCGGCGAAAAGATGTCTGAAGAACCGGTCCGGTGCATTGAGAAAATCCCTGGTCACAAGGTAATGCTCTGTCTCGCTATATGCAATTTCCGAGATTCCATCCGTCGAGAATGAGTACAGGGTCGCGCCCGGATAGGCCAGCAGGATGGGGGAATGGGAGGCGATGATGAATTGGGCGTGGCCGGGCACTTCCAGGTCAGGGATGATCTTCAGGAAGGACAACTGCCGTTGGGGCGAAAGCGCGGCTTCCGGTTCATCAAGGATGTAAAGGCCTTGCTCGAAACGATTGTCGAACAGCGACAAGAAGGATTCGCCATGGGACTGGGCATGGAGCGACTTGCCGCCGTATGCCCTGAGGTCGGAGACGCTGTCCAAATAGGTGGCGAAGTTAAAAAAACTTTCGGCTCGCATGAAGAAACCGTCGCTCGTCTTCGGAAACCAGGCCAGGCGCAGCGCCTGGGCCAGTTCCGAGCGGTCGGCGAAGGCCTCTCGATAGTGATCCCGGTTACCGCCCTCGGGGTTGAACCCGCAAATCTCGGCCACTGCCTCGAGCAGTGTGGATTTCCCGCTTCCGTTGTCGCCCACGAAGAATGTGACGTTCGTATTGAGTGCAATGTCGATTCCGTGGCGAAACGCTGGTACGGAGAACGGATACAGGTCTTCGCCCATTCGCTCGGGCAGGCTCGATATGCGGTGGAGATAGGGGGCACCAGTTTTTAAGCGGCCAAGTGATTTACGGCGAACAGAGGACATGATCTGTAGGCTTTACCGCTTCAATGTAATCTGACTTCTCGTTGAATCATGTTTCCAAAGCTGAACGATGTACTGACGTTCCGGAGATTATCAGAAAATTTCCAGCAACTGGTTATGCAAATATTTCACAATACGCAGGATAAGAACGAGGAGGAGGAGCAAGGAAGCCATCCTCCTTCAATCCTTCAATGTGAAATTGTATTGCATCTTTCATAGTTGTCTCAACATCTTCCCGCGTTTTACCTGTTGCAATACAACCGTCCAAATCCGGAGAAAAAGCAGAGAAACCAGTTTCTGTTTCCTCAACAACTATTAGATATTTTTTCATTTTAACCTCGATTGCTTGTAGATACTGCCGAGAGTTCCTACTGCCACATCATCACCTGGTTTTCCTGAAATTGTCACTCTTCCAGGTTTAACAGGGTGCTTGAATTGACGATGGCTTCCTTTGGTCGCAACGAGAAACCAGCCATCATCTTCTATCAATTTGATTACATCCCTGACTTTCATTAAAAATTTACAGCCGTTAAGACTCACCTTCACAGCGCATACTTATAATACGCCGCGCAGCTTCCTTCCGTGGACACCATACAGGGGCCGACAGGGGTGGCGGGGGTGCAGGTTTTGTTGAAGAGGGGGCAGTGGTTGGGTTGCATTTTGCCTTTGAGCACGTCGCCGCAACGGCAGCCGGGCAGGGGGGGGAGGTCGTGGACTTGTACGCCCAGGGTCGTGAGGGCGTCGAAGCGTTGATATTCGTCGGCCAGGGCCAGGCCGCTGTCCGGGATGCGGCCCAGGCCGCGCCAGAGGGCGTCGGAAACCGTGAACACCTCGGCCATGACCTCTCTGGCCTTGGGGTTGCCGTTGTCGGCCACGGCTCGGGAGTACTGGTTGACCACCTGGGGCCGGCCGGTCTTGCGTTGGTCGATGATCAGCAGCAGGGCCTGGAGGATGTCCAGGGGCTCGAAGCCGGTAATTACCGACGGAACGCCGTGCTGTTCAGCCAGGAAGCGGTAGGGCTCGACGCCGATGATCGTGGAGACGTGGCCGGGGAGGATCAGGGCGTCCACGTTGACCTCGGGGTCCTGGAGCAGGGCTGCCAGGGCCGGAGGGACGAGTTTGTGCATGGCGAAGACGAGGAAATTGTCCAGGCCTTGCTCCTTGGCGACCTTGATGGTGGCGGCGACAGTGGGGGCGGTGGTTTCGAAGCCGACTCCCAGGAAGACAATCCGGGACTCGGGGTGCTTGCGGGCCAGGGCCAGGGCGTCGAAGGCGGAGTAGACGATTTCGATCCGGCAGCCTTCGGCCTGAGCCTGCTTCAGGCTGGTTCCCTTGGGGCCGGGCACGCGAATCAGGTCGCCAAAGGTGGCGATGATCACGTTGTCCTTGCGGGCCAGTTCCAGAAAGGCCGCAACTTCGCCTTCATGGGTCACGCAGACCGGACAGCCGGGGCCGGAAAGGTGCCGGATCCCCTCCGGGAGCAGGGAGCGCAGGCCGCTTTGAAAAATGGCCACGGTGTGCGTGCCGCAGACTTCCATGAAGGCCAGGGGACCGGGCAGCTCGGCCCGGATTTTGTCCAGGAGGTTGCGGCACAGGGCCGGGTCCTTGAATTTGGCCAGCATGTCCGATGCGTTGTTCGGGGCCATTGTTTCGTCACTCCTCAGTGGACTTGAAGGTTCAATCCTTCCTGGAACAGCTTCAGGGTCTCCAGGGCGTCCTCCCGGTCCAGACGGCGCAGGGCGAAGCCGGCGTGGACGATCACGTAGTCGCCGACCGAAGCCGGGTAGTCGATGATGTCCAGGCGCACTTGGCGCTTCACTCCGGCGATCTCCACATCCGCGACGTTAAGTTCAGCATTGATGCTTTTTACTTCCATGGGTACGGCTAGACACATGAGGGGGTCTCCTTTTGCATTTTCATTGCGCTGTTGATAAGCTCGATAACTTGGCCTGTCAAACCGACAGCGGGCTGGTAAAGGCCCGTAAGGAAGCGTCATGAGCCTGGATGTCGCCAACCAAACCGAGAGTGCCCGTGCTTCGTTTCCGGTTCCGTTTCCGGACGGCCCTGAATGGGCGGAGCGGGTTCGGACGCCTTCCTCCGAACGGTGCCGGGAAATGTGGGCGCTTTGGGAGATGCCGGAACACATCCAGATGCACAGTTTGCTGGTGACCCGGGTCGCTCTGGGCATCGCCGAGATGGTCAGGGAAAAAATACTTCCGGGATTGGATATCGATCAGGTCCTGGCCGCGGCCATGCTTCATGACGTGGCGAAGATCTACACCATCCGCCACGGCGGCAGCCACAGCCAGATCGGGGCCGCATGGGTCCAGGAGCGGACCGGAAACGCGGTGGTGGCCCGGGCGGTGCTGCATCACGTGGACTGGCCCTTTGCCATGGACCTGCAACGCTATCCGGTTTCGCTGATCGTCTGTTACAGCGACAAGCGGGTCCGGCACACGGAAATCGTCACTCTGGACGAGCGGTTCGCCGATCTCCAGGAGCGCTACGGCGTGAACGCCACGGCGCGACATCATATTCAACAGTCCCTGGAGCAGGGGCGGGCCATTGAGCGTCTGCTCAGCGGGGGATTGAAGGTGGAACTCGATGCGTATTCTTTTGATTGCCGGCGGATGGTCTGACGAACGCGAGGTTTCCCTGAGCGGGGCTGTGGGGATAGAGGCCTCGTTGCGCCGCCAGGGCCATGCGGTGACGCTCTTCGATCCGCGTGACGGCCTGACCAGGCTGCCACAGCTGGTGGAAGATTTCGACTTCGCTTTTTTGAATCTGCACGGAGCCCCCGGAGAAGACGGTCTGGTGCAGGCCATGCTGGACCGCCTGGGCAAGCCTTACCAGGGCAGCGGGCCGGCCGGCTCGATCCTGGCCCTGGACAAGGCGGCCTCCAAGGCTTTGTTCGTCCAGAACAATCTGGCCACTCCTCCGTGGTTATTCGTGCCCGTGCGCTTTGGATCGAACCATGGCGATCGCCCGGGTTCCGACCTGCTTGCCGATATGCCGTGTCCGTTCGGTCCGCCTTACGTGGTCAAGCCCAATCTTGGCGGATCCAGCCTGGGGATCGAGGTGGTGCGCGAGCATGGCGTTTTGGCGCCTGCCGTGGAAAAGATTTTGAGGGAGGGGCGCGACGTGCTGGTGGAGCAATACCAGCCCGGAGTGGAGGTCACCTGTTCGGTCCTGGGGGGCGAGGCCTTGCCGCTGATTCTGATCCGCCCCGGCGAGGGGGCGACGTTTTTCGACTACGACAGCAAGTACGTTCCCGGCCGGGCCGAGGAGATCTGCCCGGCTCCCTTGCCCGGAGACGTCAGCCGGGCCATTCAGGCCGTGGCCCTGCACGCGCACCGCGTTCTCGGCCTGCGCGGGTACAGCCGGGCGGATTTCATTTTGCACGAGGGCCAGGCCCATCTCCTGGAAGTGAACACCCTGCCCGGAATGACCGCCACCAGCCTGCTGCCCCAGGCCGCGGCGGTGCACGGCCTGGACTTCGACCACCTGCTGGCCCGGTTGATCGAGCTGGGGATGCGGGGGTGCTGAGCGCTGGAAACGACAAGGAAAGAGAAGAACGCATGAACGCGAGAAAAACCGTTTTTTTGATCGCCGACGGCATGGGCGACTGGCCCGTGGACGAACTGGGCGGCAAGACGCCCATGGAGGCCGCGGACACCCCGCACATGGATGCCCTGGCCCGGGAAGGCGTGGTCGGCTTGTGCCGGACCATTCCTGAAGGCATGCCGCCGGGATCGGACATCGCGAACATGGCCCTGTTGGGCTGCGATCCGGCCATGCACCATACCGGGAGAGGACCCATTGAGGCCGCGGCTCAAGGCTTGGTGCTGGGGGCGGACGATCTGGTCTGGCGCTGCAATCTGGTCCGGGTCAGCTCCCTGGAGCCGGACGGCGTCATGCGGGACTACTCCGCCGGGCACATCGACACGGCCACGGCCACGGCCCTGGTCGAAATGCTGCAACGGGAGCTGGGCGGACCGGACGCGGTTTTTCATCCAGGGGTCCAGTACCGCCATCTGGTGGTCCAACCGGGCCGGGTCACGGCCGCGGAAGCCGGCCTAGCCATCCGTCCGCCTCACGACATCCTGGACCAGACCCTGGGGCCGGACCTGGCCGCGTACCAGCAGTGCCCGGAACTCTGGCGCGTGGTGCGCGAGGCGGCCGTACTCCTGGACAATGCCGAGCGCAACGCCTCCCAGGCCAATGCCGTCTGGCTGTGGGGCCAGGGACGTCCGCTGCATCTGCCGGGCTTTCAGGAGCGGTTCGGCCAGGCTGGGGCGGTGATTTCCGCCGTGGATCTGGTCAAGGGCTTGGGTCGGGCCATGGGCATGGCGGTCCTGGACGTGCCCGGCGCCACAGGGTACCTGGACACGAACTATGCCGGGAAAGTGGCCGCGGCCCTGGATTTTTTGGAGCAGGGCGATTTCGTCTTCCTGCATGTGGAGGCCCCGGACGAGTGCGGGCATCAGGGCGGCCTGGAGAACAAGGTTCGGGCCATCGCGGACTTCGACGCCCAGGTGGTCGGGCCGATCCGGGACGGTCTGCGAGGCATGGACGCCGCGATCCTTGTGGCCTGCGACCACTTCACCCCGCTGATCAAGCGGACCCATGTTTCCGATCCCGTGCCCTTCCTGTTCTGGCACCTGGACGCCACGGCCTCCGGCATCCCGAACTTCAGCGAAACCCAGGCCGCTTCCACCGGCTTGATGCTGGAACGGGGCGAGGCTCTGCTGCCCTGGGCGCTGCAACGATCCGCACCCTAATCCGACCATTTTGCGCCTTTTCTTGCGATGCTCCTTGACCAACTTCCGCAATTTCTGCTGTCCGGCCTGACATCCGGCAGTATTTACGCCCTGGTGGCCGTGGGTTTCTGCATCATCTACAACGCCACCGGCCTGGTGAATTTCGCCCAGGGCGAGTTCGTGATGCTCGGGGGCATGCTGATGATCGGGCTGACCCAGGACATGGGCTTGGCCATGCCGACGGCCTTCGTGACGAGCATCGCGGCGGCCATGCTGCTGGGCGTCTTTCTGGAGCGCGTCCCGTTAGGCTTGGCCAGATCCCGGCACGTCCTGATCCTGGTGCTGGTCACCGTGGGTTTTTCCATTGCCGCACGCGGCGCGGCTTCGTTGATTTGGGGCAAGACCGCACGGGCCTTGCCGGCGTTTTCCACCGAGGCCCCGCTCTTGCTGGCCGGTGCGGTGATCTCCCGTCAGGCCCTCTGGATATTGGTCGTGACCATGATCTGCGTGGCTTTGCTGCACCTCTTTTTTCAACGCACCTCCGTGGGGCAGGCCATCCGGGCCGTTTCCGACAACCGCCACGGCGCGATCCTGGTGGGCATTCCCGTGGCCCGGATGGTGATGGTTTCCTTCGCCTTGAGCGCCGGACTGGGGGCCACGGCCGGGATACTCATCGCTCCGATCACGGGCATGCACTACAGCGCCGGGGTGATGCTGGGGCTGAAGGGCTTCGCCGCGGCCATTCTTGGGGGATACGGCCATGTTTGGGGCGCGGTGGCCGGAGGGCTGCTGCTGGGCGTCCTGGAGTCGTTGGCGGCCGGATTCATTTCCTCGGCCTACAAGGACGCCTTGGCGTTTTTGATCCTGCTTTGCGTCTTGTGGGTTCGTCCGGCGGGGCTGTTCGGGCAGGCCAGGACGAGACGAGTGTGAGGGGGATGGATGAGCGAAGCGAAACCAGGATATTGCGGATGAACATGAACGAGGGGGGGCGAGGAAAAGGTGACGGGGCGCGATTGGCGTCCTGGACGCCGTACGCGGCCCTGGCTCTGGCGGTGCTGGTTGCGCCCTGGGTGGTCACGGACACCTATTTGCTCTCGTTGGGCAGCCTGATCGGGATTTTCGCCCTGGCCGTGACCGGCTTGAACCTGCTCATCGGCATGGCCGGACAGGTTTCCCTGGGGCAGGCCGCTTTTTTCGGCCTGGGGGCCTACGGCTCGGGTATTTTCAGCGTCCATTTCGGGCTCCCGGTGGGAGCGGCCATGCTCGTCGCCGTGGCCGTCGCCTGCCTCGTGGCTCTGGTTTTGGCCGTGCCCACGCTCAAACTGGAAGGCCATTATCTGGTCATGGCCACCCTGGGCTTCAACATCATTTTCACCATCGTCTGCATCCAGTGGGAGGTCGTGACCGGAGGAACTTCCGGACTGTTCGGCATTCCAGGCATGGAGCTGGCCGGGCTGAACCTCAGCGACGACCGCAATTTCTTTTATCTGGTCTGGACCGTCATGGTGCTGGTGCTCTGGCTGTGCGCCAATTTCCTGCGCACCCGTCCGGGCCGGGCCTTGCGCAGCCTGCACCAGGGCGATCTGTTGCCGGCCTCCCTGGGCGTCCCGGTAATTCGCTACAAGGTCGGCCTGTTTGTGGCCGCGGCCCTGCTCACCGCCCTTGCCGGAGCCCTGTACGCCCACTATTTCCAGTTCATTAGTCCGCACAGCTTTGACATGTTCGTCTCTCTCCAACTGGTGACCATGACCGCCCTGGGCGGCTTGGGCAACCTCTGGGGCGGCATCTTCGGCGCGGCCTTCCTGCTCCTGCTCCCGGAGTGGCTCCACGCCTGGCCTGACCTGATGATCCTGCTCCACGGCCTGATTTTGATGCTGGTCCTGATGTTTTTTCCCAAGGGGCTCTTGCCTGCGGTCGGGGAGGGTGGAAAGCGGATGATGGGAACTCTTCGAGGTAACTGGGGCAAGAAGGGGATTTGATGGTTCGCTGCCCGCAAAATTTAACGGAGAGGTGTCGAAATGGAAGCACATAGGGAAGTCATTGTTCCAGGTGGCCCATCTCATTGCATCAAAATTCCAGATTGGGCGATAGGACGCAATGTTGAAGTCATTGTGATACCGGTTGCTGATGGCAAGGAACCGCAAATTCAAGATGCAAGAAAAGACCATGTCAAAGGCCCCCTCGCCGCACTAGGATTTGCCAAGCGCTTTCGAGAGACCAGATCAACGGACGAATGGATGCGTGACCTCAGAGAAGGAGAGCTTTCCTGATGGGTTGGGTCGTTGATACATGTGTTTTGATCGATGTGCTCGATGAGGACGCACGCTACGGAAAGGCTTCCGCCGTGACTTTGCAAGAGTTATTGCCTCAAGGGCTGGTTATTTCTCCAATCTCTTTTATCGAATTGTCTCCTGCTTTTATGGGGGATCTGCATGCACAATGGCTTTTTTTAGACGAATTGTCCGCCGAGTATCATTGCTCTTGGACTTGGGAAGACTCCATGGCCGCACATGCAGCCTGGGCAAGATACGTTCATCTTAAGAAATCAAAAGCCGTACTCAAACGACCCATCGCAGATATTCTCATCGGAGCTTTTGCTTCGAGGTTTAATGGGCTGGTTACACGCAATACCGCGGACTTCAGGGCGGTCTTTCCCGGTTTGATCATTGTCGATCCAGGGAAAGAGGTTGATTCAGAACAGTCGGGAACGAATCATTCATGAGCGCCAACGTGTCCCCCCTCCTTTCTCTGCGCGATATCTCCCTGCGTTTCGGTGGGTTGCAGGCGCTTTCGGACATTACCGTGGGCGTGTCCTCGGGGTTGTGGACGGCGCTGATCGGACCCAATGGGGCTGGGAAGACGTCGCTTTTGAACGTGATCTGCGGGCTGTACGCGGCTCAGCGAGGGGAGGTGGTTCTGGGCGGGCGGCCTTTGGACGGGCTGGGCGTGCATCAGCGGGCCGCGCTGGGTTTGGCCCGGACGTTTCAGGCCGTGCAACTCGTGCTGGAGATGCACGTTCTGGACAACCTGCTCCTGGGGCTGCATTGTCGCGGTCAGGTTGGATTGTTGGGCCATTTGCTGGGCAGCCCTGGCAGTCGGCGGGAGGAGCGGGCCTTGCGGGATACGGGCCTGGCCGTGCTGGAACGCTACGATTTGGCCGAAGTCTGGGACCGGCCTGTGAGCGAGCTGTCTCTGTGGCAGCGCAAGCTCCTGGAACTGGCTCGGGCCGTGGTCGGCGAGCCCCGGCTGCTGCTTCTGGACGAGCCCATGGGCGGGCTGACCATGGCCGAGCGGGAGGCCATGGCCGAACTGCTGCACGATCTGCGCGGCGGCGGCCTGAGCATGATCATGGTGGAGCACGACATGGACATGGTCATGACCCATACGGATCACGTCATGGTGCTGCATCACGGCCGGTTGCTGGCTCAGGGGCCGCCGCGGGAGATTCAAGCCGACCCGGACGTGATCGCGGCCTACCTTGGGGAGTAGGGGGGAATAGGGGAACATGCTGCGCATTCGCAATGTGAGCGCCGGATATGCCGGGATCGCCGTGCTGCACGGGGTCAGTCTGCACGTGGGTCAGGGCGAGACGGTCTGTCTTGTGGGGGCCAACGGAGCGGGGAAAAGCACGCTGTTGCAGGTGGTCAGCGGTTTGATCCGTCCTTTTTCCGGCGAACTTCGGTTCGAGGACGCGGACCTGACGACCCTGCCGCCTCACCGGATCGTGGCCGCGGGACTGGTTCAGGTTCCGGAAGCCCGGGAGCTGTTTCCGTCCATGACCGTGCGGGAGAACCTGGACCTGGGGGCCTTCGCCCTGCGCCGGGCGGCTCAGGCGGAGATTCGGGCCAATCGTGCCAGGTTGCTGGAGCTGTTTCCGGTTCTGGGGCAGCGTTTGGAGCAGAAGGCCGGCACCCTGAGCGGCGGTGAGCAGCAGATGCTGGCCATTGCCCGAGCCCTGATGGCCAAGCCCCGGTTGCTGATCCTGGACGAACCGTCCCTGGGGTTGGCGCCCCTGGTGATCAAGGAGATTTTCCGGACTTTGCGGGATCTGCGGGCCGAAGGCCTGACCATCCTGCTGGTGGAGCAGAACGCCCTGGCGGCCATGCGCATCAGCGACCGGGCCTACGTCCTGCAGGCCGGAAGGATGCTGCTCAGCGGCACGGCCGAGGAACTGCAAAGCAACGACGATTTTCGCCGGGCGTACCTGGGCCGGGACTACAAGGCAAAATGGGAGCGCTGAACATGGAGCACGCCATCTGGAATCCGCAAGCGGAATGCATGGATCGGGAGAACCTGGGGCAGGTCCAGTTGGAACGCTTGCAGATGACCCTCAATCTGGTTGCCCGCAACGTGGATTTTTACGCCAAAAGATTTCGGAAGATCGGGCTGCTGCCCGAGGATGTCCGAGACGTGAGCGACCTGGCCGGGCTTCCGTTCACGACCCGGGACGACCTGATCCGGGCCTATCCCTATGGCCTGTTTGCCGTGCCGCTGCGCAACGTGGTCCAGTTACGGCTGGCCGCTTCCAGCGTCGAACCCATCGTGGTGGGCTATACGCGGCAGGACTTGCGGATGTGGACCGAGCTGATGTGCCGGGCCATGACCGCGGCCGGAGCGGGCCGCACGGACATCATCCAGGTGGCCTTTCACTACAGCCAGTTTCCCGGGGCCTTCACCTTCAATCAGGGCGCGGAATCCCTGGGCGCGGTGCTCACCCCGGCGGCCACGGTGTCCGGGGCCCTGCAGATCAAGATGATGCGGGACTTCCGCTCCACCGTGCTGGCCGGCACCCCGGCCTTTGCCCTGAGCCTGATCAAGACGCTTCAGGACGCGGAAAGCCGGACACACTCCGAAGGCTTAGGCCAAGGGGAAAGCGGCTCCGGGCTGCATCTGCGGGTGGGGCTGTTCGGCCCGGAGGCCCTGCAACCCCAGGTGCGCGGGCTGCTGGAGCGCGGCCTGGGGCTCCGGGCGTATTCGGTCTATGGCGTGGCGGAAATGATCGAGCCGGCCCTGGCCGCGGAATGCGTCCAGCAAAGCGGCATGCATCTGGCCGAGGACCATTTTTACGTGGAGATCGTGGACCCGGAAACCGGCCAGCCACGCGCCCCCGGCGAGGAAGGCGAGGTGGTGGTGACCAGCCTGACCACCCAGGGCTATCCGCTGATCCGTTTCCGGACCGGGGACATCAGTCGGCTGCACTTGGCGGCCTGTCCCTGCGGCAGAACCTCGGCCCGGCTGTCTCCGGTTTTCCGGCGCAGCGACGACGCGGTTTCGGTTCGCGGCATCCGGGTCCATCCCGGACTGGTGGAACAGGTGATCCGGGATGTGGCCCCGGAGTCCTCGGATTTTCGGTTGGTGATTCAAACGGTGCACGGGTTGGGCGACCAGGTGGAACTGGTCCTGGCCCATCCCAAGGACGGCCCGCTGCCCGGGGCGACCCTGGAGGCCCTGCGCGCTCAACTTCGCCGCGTCCTGGGCCTCGGCCTGCGCCTGCGTCAAGTTCCGGCCAATCGCCTGCCTCTGGCCGGATTGACCTACAAAACCACGTTTCAGGAGCGGGAAACCCCGGCTTCCGAGCTACCTTTTTAGAGGAATGCGTTTCATGGCCAAATCCCCCGTGTATTTCTCCCTGGTGCTGCATTTTCATCAGCCCGTGGGCAATTTCGATCATGTTTTCGCCAATGCCTACGATTTGGCCTACAATCCGCTGTTGGAGCACCTGTGGAACTATCCGGATATCCGGGTCGGGCTGCATTTTTCCGGTTGTTTGCTGGACTGGCTGCTGGAGCACCGGCCCGCGGTGCATGAACAGGTGGGGCGACTGGTCAAGCGGGGCCAGGTGGAAATTCTGGCCGGCGGGTATTACGAGCCCGTGCTGCCCATGCTCCGGCCCGAGGACGCCCAGGGTCAGGTGCGGATGCACATCCGGGCCATGGAGGACCTTTGGTCCGTCACGCCCACCGGGCTTTGGCTGACCGAGCGGGTCTGGGAGCCGCACTTGCCGTCCTGGCTGGCGCCCCTGGGCCTGCGCTACAGTCTGGTGGACGACAACCATCTGCATCGGGCCGGAGTGCGATGCCTGCTCGGAACCTGGCTGACCGAGGACTGCGGTCATCCCTTGCGCCTCCTGGTCAACCTCAAGCCGTTGCGCAGGTTGATTCCCTGGCAGCCTCTGGACGCGGTCTGGGCCATGCTGGGCGATTTGGCCGAGCTGGGTCGGGACCAGGGTATCGCGCCTTTGGCCTGTCTGGGGGACGACGCCGAGCGATTCGGACTGTGGCCCAGGACCCACGAGCATTGCTGGGAACAGGGCTACATGCGCCGCTTTTTCGACGGGTTGCTGGAGCGGCGGGACTGGATCAAAACGGTCACTCCGGCCGAGTACATGGAGCGTCACGCGGACCAGGGCCGGGTCTACCTGCCCACGGCCTCTTATCTGGAAATGATGGACTGGGCCATGCCCACCAAGGAGGCCGCGACCCTGGGAACCTATCGCCGGGCCTGCGAGACCCAGGATATTTCCCGGTTTCTGTCCGGCGGGTTCTGGCGCAACTTCCTGGTCAAATATCCGGAAGTGAACTGGCTGCAGAAGCGGGGGCTTGACCTTTCCAGGGCGCTGGACGGTTTGGCTACGGAGCGGGGCGAGGACGCGGCCGTGGAGGCGGGTCGCAAGCGGGTCTGGGCCAGCCAGTGCAACTGCGCCTACTGGCACGGGGTTTTTGGCGGGGTCTACCTGACCCATCTGCGTCAAACCAATGCCGCCAATCTCCTGGCGGCCCAGGAAGACTCCGGCC
This sequence comes from Desulfonatronum thiodismutans, assembly GCF_000717475.1. NCBI lineage: Bacteria > Pseudomonadati > Thermodesulfobacteriota > Desulfovibrionia > Desulfovibrionales > Desulfonatronaceae > Desulfonatronum > Desulfonatronum thiodismutans. The sequence goes on along the minus strand of NZ_JPIK01000009.1, from coordinate 34,021 downwards.
TGTGGCCCTCTCCCCACTGGTCCGTCCGGGACGTGGACGTGGACGGACGCGAGGAAGTGCATGCGCGCTTCGGTCCCTGGCAGCTCTTTCTGAGCCCGGCCAACGGGGCCGCGGCCAAGGAGCTGGACTACCTGCCCAAGCGCCTGAATCTGGCCACGGCCTTTGCCCGGCATCCCGAACCGTATCATCAGGCCCTGCGGGAAGCCGCGGAAAAAGGCGAGGTGATCACGCCGGACCATCCGCAATGGAAGGAGTTCTTCCATATCCACTCCGCGGAAGTGCGGGCCAAGGAGCCGGGGCTGGAACGATTTTTGGATTATGACCGGTTCGACCATATGCCCTTCGCGGACTATCTCCTGCCCGACGAGACCAGCCTTGATGATCTGACCCACGGACGCTTCCAGCCCTTGGCCAGCTCCTGGCAAACGGCCATGACCTGGGAGGTTCGGGAACTGAAGGAGGGGATGGAGGCGGCGTTTGCGGGCCGGATGGCTTTTACTGAAAAGTCTTCCGAAGAGTCTTCCGAACAGTTTTTTGGGGCGCTTTCCGAGAAGCCTTTGGGAGAACCTTCGCGATGGCTGGATGTGGAGAAGTCCTTTCGGTTGTTCACGGATCGGGTAGAGGTGGATTACCGGATCACGGCATTCGGGGGGGATGTCCGAAACGCGATCTGGGCCACGGAACTGGCCTTGGGTCTGACTTCGCGGTGTACCGGCCGATCCCATGGCAATGGCGGCGAGGAAGAGGAGAAAGACCTCGAACAGTCCTGGAGTTTCGTTGCTCTCGCGGACGTGACCTTTGCCTGTCCCTACTCCCAGGGCCGGTTTCTGGTGGAGGTCAGCCCGGAGGCCACGTTGCGCCATGTTCCGCTGTGGGCCGTGACCAAGTCCGAAAGTGGCTTCGAGCGCACCCCCCAGGGCTCGGCGTTTTACTTCTGTCGTCCGTTGCGGCTGGCTTCCGGCGGGGAAGAGCGCTTCCGGCTGACGTTGCGGTTCGTCGCGTAGGGGCTTGTCCTCCTTGCCTGTCTCCATGCGTCACGACGTGCCGAGGTTGCCGGAATGCTGCTCCCCCAGCCTTTGATCACCGGTGTTTTGATCCGGCGTTACAAGCGCTTCCTGGCGGACGTCCGGCTGGAGAACGGCGAGGTGGTCACGGCGCACACCCCAAATACCGGGTCCATGCTTGGGTGTTCGAGTCCGGGAAGCTTGGTCTGGCTGAGCAGGGCGGACAACCCCAAACGCAAGTATCCCTGGACCTGGGAGTTGACCGAGACCGAGGCCGGCGTGCTGGTGGGCATCCATACCGGAAGGAGCAACGGTCTGGTCTGGGAGGCCCTGGCCGAGGGCAAGGCCGCTGAACTGGCCGGTTACCGACCAGTGCGCCGGGAGGTCGTGGTGGAGAATGGACGGCTCGACATGCTGCTGGAAAACGCCGAAGGTCGGGCTTGCTATGTGGAGGTCAAGAACGTCACCGCGGTGGATGAGCAGGGCACCGCGATCTTTCCGGACGCCGTGAGCGTCAGGGCCTCCCGGCATCTGGAAACCCTGGCCGAACTGGTCGGCAAGGGACACCGGGCCGTGATCTTTTTCTGCGTCCAGCGCGGTGATGCTCGCCGACTGTCCCCGGCGGACGTCATTGATCCCGTCTACGGCCAAACCCATCGCCGAGTGTCCGCCCTGGGCGTGGAGGCGTTGGCTTGGCGGGCGGACGTTTCACAGCGGGCCATCGCCCTGGAAACGCCTTTGCCCGTGGTTTGTTGAATACGATGACGGAGGACGGATGACGACGATAACGCCCTTGACGTACAAGGGCTCCATGATGGACGAATACTTTTTCGAGGAACGCTGTTTTATTAGTGAATGGTGGAACTCCGACCGGGACGAGGACGTGTCCGTGGCCCGAGCCCGTGTCCTGCCCGGCGTCACGACCCGCTTGCACCGTCTGCGCGGCATCATGGAGCGGTACATCATTCTCGAAGGCCAGGGCTTGGTGGAAATCGACGGGCGGCCTGCCGACACCGTGAAGCCCGGAGACGTGGTCCTGATTCCCCCCGGCGTTTCTCAACGCATCAGTAATCCCGGCATTTCTGACCTGCTTTTTCTGGTCGTGTGCACGCCTCGATTCGTCCCCGAGGCTTACGAGGATATGGAAAGCCTGGACGGCGTCGAAGCGGATCAATGATCCCTCGACCATTTTTAATATCTCAAGCAATAGCGACCACGGCTCCCAAGCCAAGAACCCAAAAGGAATACTGACCATGACAATCGAACGTTTTGAAGAACTGAATCTCTCCGAGGAAACACTGAAGGCCATTCAGGACATGGGGTTTGAGGAGCCGTCGCCCATTCAGGCCTTGGCCATCCCCATGCTGATGCAGGGCCGGGACGTCATCGGCCAGGCCCAGACCGGAACGGGGAAAACCGTGGCCTTCGGCATCCCGGTTTTGGAAAAGGTTGACCCCACGAGTCGGGACATCCAGGGCATCGTGCTCTGTCCGACCCGGGAACTGGCCATCCAGGTGGCCGAGGAGCTGAACACCCTGGCCAAATACCGCAAAGGGATCACCGTGCTTCCGGTCTACGGAGGGCAGCCTATTGATCGGCAGATCCGGGTGCTGCGCCAGGGGGCGCAAGTGATCATCGGCACCCCGGGCCGGGTCATGGACCATATGGACCGGGGGACCATCAAGCTGGACAAGGTCCGAATCGCGGTCCTGGACGAGGCGGACGAGATGCTGGACATGGGTTTCCGGGAAGACATCGAGCTGATCCTTCAGACCGTGCCCGCCAATCGGCAGACCGTGCTCTTTTCCGCGACCATGCCGTCGGAGATTTTGCGCCTGGCGGACACGTACCAGACTGACCGGCTGCTGGCCAAGGTATCCCAAAAAGTGCTCACCGTGCCGAACGTTGAGCAGTTTTTCTACGAGGTGCCCCGGGGCTCGCGGCTGGAGGCCATGTGTCGGATCATCGACGTGTTCAACCCCAAGCTGAGCATCGTCTTTTCCAACACCAAGCGGGGCGTGGACCAGATTGTGGAGCACCTTCAGGCCCGGGGGTACATGTCCGAGGGGCTGCACGGGGACATGAACCAGGTGCAGCGCGACCGGGTGATGGGCAAGTTCCGGTCGGGCAACGTGGAGATCCTGGTCGCCACGGACGTGGCCGCCAGGGGCATCGACGTGGACGATGTTGAAGCTGTCTTCAATTTCGATATTCCAAGCGACGTGGAGTACTACGTCCACCGCATCGGGCGAACGGGCCGGGCCGGACGGACCGGAAGGGCCTTCACCTTTGCCTCGGGCCGGGAGTTCTACAAGTTGCGGGACATCCAGCGGTTTACCAAGGCCAAGATGGTTCAGCGCAGCGTACCCAGCGTGGGCGACGTGGAGCAGGCCAAAACCGATAAGTTCCTGAGCGGGATACGAGAGAGCATGGCTCAGGGAGGGCTTGAAAATCAAGTGAGGGTTGTGGAGCACTTTTTGGAGAATGAACAGGTCTCTTCCCTGGACATGGCCGCGGCGATGCTGAAAATACTCATGGGACCGCCCAGGGAAGAACAAGACGATGCGCTGCTGTTCAACGAGCCGTCGCGCGGTCGGCCCGGAGAACGGGATCGGGATCGGGACCGGAATCGCCCTGGGCCCGGTTTTCGGGAGAGCGGACCGCAACAGGGCATGACCCGGCTGATGCTCAACGTCGGTCGCAATCAACAGGTGGAAGTGCGGGACGTGGTCGGGGCCATTGCCGGCGAAACCGGTCTTTCAGGACGGCAGATCGGCAAGATCGTGATGCAGGACAGCCGCTGCTTCGTGGAAGTCCCCACGGAATTCGCCAGGGACGTGGTGCGGGTGATGGACGGCAACCAGATTCGGGGGCTGCGAATCGAGGTCAAGGAAGTTTCGGAGGGTGGACGCGCGGACGACGACCAGCGCTCCATGCGCAAGCGGCCGGCCACGGTCCGTCCGTTCCGGGCCAAGCGGCCGAACTCGCAAAACTGGGACAGGTAAGCGCGGCTGGCGCGTTTACAGCAGTGCCCGCCAAAGGCGCTCGGCCAGGTTCGTCCGACGCTGGTCCAGGCGGGTGATCCCGGCTAGGGCTGCGGCTTTCAGGGCTTGGTCGAACTCCTCGGCCATGAGCGGGCGGCGCAGCTCCGGGAACGCGCTTGCATCGCCGCACGGCCGGTACTGGTCCATGATGTTCATGTAGGTGTTCGGTGAGATTTCCGCGGCCAGAAAATCCATCCACTTGGCCGTCCCGGCCAGATTTCCGGGCATGACCAGGTGCCTGACCAGCAGGCCTCGGACGGCGACGCCCCGGTCGTCCAGTTCCATATCTCCCACTTGGCGGTGCATTTCCTTGAGGGCCGCTTTGGCCCGCTCCGGATAATCCTCGGCATGGCAGTATGTTTTGGCCGCATCCGGGGCAAAGAATTTGGCATCGGGCATATAGATGTCCATCACGCCGTCGAGCCGACGCAGCGTCTCCAGGCTGTCGTATCCGCTGGAATTGTAGACCAGGGGCAAACGCAGCCCTTGGTCCGCGGCGATGACCAGGGCTTCGAGGATCTGGGGCACGACGTGGGACGGGGTGACGAAATTGATGTTGTGGACGCCTTGGCCCTGCAATTCCATCATGACGGCGGCCAACTGTTCCGGGCTTGCCTCTGGAGCGTCATCTCCGTGGTGGCTGATGTCGTGGTTCTGGCAAAATACGCAGGCCAGGTTGCACTGAGCGAAAAAGATCGTTCCGGACCCACCGTTGCCCACCAGCGGTTCCTCCTCCCCAAAGTGCGGGCTGTAGCTGGCGACCTTGGCCCAGCGACCGACCCGGCAAAAGCCCAATTTCCCATCGAGTCGATTCACCCTGCACCGTCTGGGGCATGCAGTGCAGGAGCAAAGCGTCTTCAGCGCCTCGGCGGCACGGCGCCGCAGTTCTCCATCGGCGTTGAGTCGGAGATATCCGGCTTCCGGCTTTCTGGTCATACCGTCCTCCTTGGGTTGCTGTCACGCTACACGTTTAAAAAGCTACCCAGGGATGGCGCGGATGTCACGAACTTGGCCTTGATTTCGCCCTGAACCCACATAAAACTGAAGAAAGCGCCGTGGAACAGGGACTTGACGACGAGGCCAAAGGCGGGGAAAAGACAAGGAAACATGAGGCTTGATTTCAGCGGCTTTTTCCCGGGATGCTTTGTCCCGAGCCGATGTCCGACAACCTTCCGTTCACTGGCCGTCGCATCCGTGAATCAATTCAAAAGAGGTTTTTCAGTCATGTTCATCTTCAGAAAAATCGCTCTCTCCCTCGAAGCGTGGATCATCGGTCTCAGCCTATTCGCCTTGTTCGGGTTGATGGATATTTACGCTATGCTGATATTTTGATGGAGATTGGTCTTCACGAAACGTTTGCGACGATCAATCCCATCGGCTGATTTTTTTCCGGAAACATCGCAAAGCTTGTCGTGGATGATGCGTTAAAAAAGCCCGCGCTCTGGAACGGATACCGTCTCAGGGCGCGGGCTTTTTTTCGTGATGGCGGGAAGAGCGAGTGAATGGAGCCACGCGGTTACAGGCCGTTGTCTCGGGAAAGCGTGTCCGCGTTGCGATACGCGTTATAAACGTCTTCGTTCAGCGGATAGTCCCAAGAGCCGCTGCGCAGTTCGATGGTCCCGCCAAATCCGGTCTTGAAGCGGTACAATCCGTAAAAGGGATGGTCCGGCGCGGCCCCGGGCGAGACCGCCCCCATGTCGTAGCGGGTGCAGCCTCGGCTCCTGGCCAGCCGCATGGCGGACCAGTGCAGGGCGTACGAGCCCATGAACGTCCTGTTGGGCGTGGCGGAGGCGCCGTGCAGGAAAACCGCGTTGTTCCCGGAAACGGCGACGATCGCTCCGGCCAGCAGGTCGTTTCCATGTCCGGCCAGCAGGAAATGCAGTTCCGAAGTGTCGGATTTTTGGGCGTGGGCCTGGAACAGCGCCGCGAAGTGGCGATAATCGCAGGAGGGGAATCCGTTGCGCTTGGCGGTCTGGCGGTACAGGTCGTAAAACGTGGGCAGCTTGTCCATGGAGGCCGGGGTCACGGTGACGCCCTTGCGCCGGGCCAAACCGATATTGTAGCGGGTCTTCGCCTTCATCCCGGCCAGAATTTCCTCTTCCGCTCGACCGATATCCACGACCAGTGAACTGGCCACGGTCATGTCCATTTCCGCTTTGCGCAGGTTCCAGTGCTTGGTGCCGATGTTCATGCGCATTTCCCGGATGCGCGGCTCTGGAAAGGCGGTCCAACTCTTGGCGTGCATTTCCGGCGCGTATCGGGACTCCCAGGGCAGATCGTAGCGGATGAAGGCCACGGAAGGGTCCAGATGGCGGATCAGCGCTTCGGAAAGCTCTTCAAGGTACTGGCCGCGATGATCTCCGGACGGAGCGTGTTCCGGTCCCTGGGGCACGAAGGCCCCCAGATTGTTGCGACCCACGGGCTGGAGCAGGACGAGGACGTCGCCGCGATTGTCCCGGCCAATGTCCCGAGCCGGGTTGAAGGTCGGCTCCGGGGAAAGGATGTCGAAGGCCACGGGCCTGCATCCCAGACGGGATTTGACATGGGCCCAGTAGTCGGACTGGAACAGGATGTCCGTGGGCAATAGGGACTGGATTTTTTTGGGAGCGAGGCGAACGGACATGGCGGTTCCGGGTTCCATATGGACGGTTGAATGGTTGAATGAAAGCGGCCCAGGGCCGCGAGAACAAAGAAAAAGGGTTTCGGCCTTTCGGTCGAAACCCTTTGCTTTTGCCTTGTTGGGAGGGGCCTGGCGGCCTTGCGAGGCAAGGCTTTCCAAGGATGCCTCAAGGGGCAAACGAGGCGCTGATATCTGATTTCAAAGCCATTGGCAAATGTGGTTCATTTATTGAGTCTCTTCGCCAAAAAAACGCGCAAGGGACAGCGACAGAAGTAGTCATGTCCGAAGGACAGGGCGAATGCGCAATCCAAGGGGGCGTCCTCGCGGCATTTGAGGTAGCCGTCCAACCCGAAATCTTTTGCCTTGCAGATATCCTGAAAGTCTTGTTTCTTGCACCGGAAATCTTTCGGGCATTGTATTTCGGACATGATCCGGTCGATGGTCTCGTGGTCTTCTTCATGCATACGGCTGGGCTCTCGCGTTGGTTGCCAGTCAGTTGAAAAACTCCCAATTGCTGCGTCGCTGCAAAAAGTTCAAACTCTCACGTATGAAGAAATACTTTTCAACCTTGAACTTTTTTTGCTTCTTGCACTTGGGGTTTTTGAACGGACTGTCGAAATAGGACTTTTTCAACACTCAGTAATGGTGTGTTTTCGGGGACGGGCCGAGTGGCGACCCCAGCGATGGCTCGGGCGAATTCCTCGGCGGCCGGAGGGTATTCGCGCAGCCAGAGTTCGGGTTCGATGAGTTCCAGTTCCATGACAACCAGCTTTCCGTTGTCGTCGCGGACCATGTCCACCCGCCCGTAACTCGGGGCCGGTTCGCAGGCGGCCATGGCGCGTTGGGCCAATTCCACGTGCTCTTGTGTCGGGTCGAGGGGGTGGACCGTGCCGCCGTGATCGTCCTGGACCCGGAAGTCGCCCGCCTTGGGGATCTTGCGCACGGCATGGGTGACGCGGCCGTTGACGACCATCACCGTGTCCTCGCCGGTTCGGACCACGTCACGGATGAACGGTTGGAGCAGGAAGGATTCGGCGGCGAGGAGCGGACGGACCCGTTCCTGAATCGCGTCGGCGGTGTCGCGCTGAATCCGGTAGGTGTGGCGCGCTCCACCGGAAACACAGGGTTTGAGCACGGCCTCTTCCCATCCGACCGCTTCGAGCAGGCCGTGCAGGCTTTGGGGGGCGTCGGGTTCGAGAAGTCGGAACGGAACTACTGGAACGTCTCGTGTCTCCAAATCGGCGAGATAGTGTTTGTCCAGGTTCCACCAGATGGTTTCCGGAGCGTTGCACAGGCGGGTCTGGGTTTGGGCGAGGTGTAACCATGCGCTGAATTCCGCTATCCGGTCGAAGTAGTCCCATGTCGTCCGAAAGACGATGCAGCGAAACGTTGACCAATCCACGTCCGGGGCGGACCAGTCCAGTCGGACCGAGGAGAGTCCGAGTTTCGTGAGGGCGTTTTGCAGCAGCTCGTCGTCGCGCAGAATGTTGCGCAGATACCAGTCGTCCGGGGTCGCGTCATCGCAGGCGTAGCGGCTCTCAGTCAGGAGGGCCACGTCGGCCATGGGGTGGTGGGGTGCGGGGGGCATTTTTCGTCTTGAGGGATAGAGGGTTGTGGCTTCAGAGGGTTGGATCACGGTTGTTTCTGAAGCTCCGGCGGCGGGCCGCGGCGTTTCAACAGCATTGGGGAGCGCTGCTTTTCGGGAGCCAGGTTTGAATGATGTACGAGGCGCAGCCGACGCCGGGCGTCACGATCACGGCCTGGGTGGGGCAGTTCAGGGCGCAGGCTCCGCATTCCATGCAGGCTTCGCGGTCCTGGACGTGGGCTTTGTCGTTTTGCAGCGTAAAGACGCGGTGCGGGCAGACCGTGACGCAGAGGCCGCAGCCCACGCACTTATCACGGTCATACGTCAATGTGGCCACGTTTTGAAGATGATGGAATCGCTTCATGGCATGCGTCCTCACTGAAGGTTTCCCCAGATAAAGCAGATCACGGACAACACCGTGGAGCCGGCGAGGATGGGGATGGCCGCCCGCATTTCCTTTTCCACGCCGGAAGGCGACGTGAAGGGCGTGGAGCCGGTAAAGTTCAGCGCCGTCCAAGCGGACAGGGTCATGGTCCACAACCCAGCTCCCACCAGGACGGGCCAAGCCGGAGCCGGGAAGAGCAACGGCAGGGCCAGGGCCGGGATAAGTCCCAGGCCGGCTCCGGCCAGGGAAAAGAGGCGGGTGGGCAGCCGGGGCAGCAGCAACGGAAAGGCCACCGTTCCGCCCAGCAGGCCGAAAAGGGTGGCCGTCGCGGCTACGGCCCAGCGCTGGAAAACGGCCTCAGGGGCAAACTCCGTCCCAATAAGACCCAGCACCGCCGCCGCGGCCAGGACCGCGAGAATCATCTTCCAGCCCAGGACCAGCTCAACGGGCACCACGGCAAGCCGTTCCCTAAAGGTAAAGGTGACTTCCCGCATGGCCTCGTCGGGACCTTGATCCAGAAAACGCGGCAGATCTTCGGCTCGGATCGGTCCCAGGACGGCTTCGAATCCCGTGGCCTTGCGCACGTCCCGGAGCCGGACGCCGTTGGCGGCCAGTTGGGGCAGGATCAGGCGGCGATGGGACACCACGCGGTCCAGGCCGGCCTTGCGTACCTGGAGGGCGACGGCTTCGGCGTTGAAGGACCCTTTGCCGCCGGCGCACCAGACGTTGATGCCCCGGGTGTCCGTCACCAGCAACCAGGCGTTCCGACCGCGCAAGGCGAAACGGACCGTGTCGAAGGTCAGCTTGTAGTTGGCCGTGACAATGACCGGGGCATCGGGGGACGGGTCGCCGACGGCGTAGAGCCCCGGATTGACGGTATAGTTGTTGCGATCCAGTCCCAGCCGGGCCCTACAGTCGCCAAGGCGGTCCCAAATCGTGGGGCGGACCCTGACGCGAGGAACGCGTCCCGGCGGGACGGCGATGAACCCGTCCACATAGGGCTCGATGCGATAGCCCGGCAGATCGTCGACCCCTGCACCAGGAGCCGGTGGCGGGCCTCAGCAAGCGGCGGCGCCTGAATCAGTTCTTGGCACGGCGAAGCCAGAAAGGCCCGGAGTCGGCATATCAGGCATGGGCGGGGCCATGGGCAGGGGCTGCAGTGGTTTCATGAGGCTTCCAGCTTGGCGATGAGGTTCTTGAACAGCGTCAGGCGTGATTTGTCCACGCAGTAACAGATACGTGGTCCGTCGATTTCACCCTGGATCAACCCGGCGTCCTTGAGCAGCTTCAGGTGCTGGCTGACCGTGGATTGAGCCAAGGGCAGGATGTTCACGAGTTCGCCGCAAACGCATCGGTCTGCTTGCAACAGGTGGCGCAGGATGGTCACCCGGGCCGGGTGGCCCAGGGCCTTGCAACATTGGGCAATGATCTGAACATCGGTCATGGGGACTCCCCGAATCGTTTTATCGTTAATATACGATAGGACGGGGGAACGTCAATTCATCATCGCGAAGTGATCCGTTGCATAGCTTCGAGAATCGTTTTCCCTTGCAGGTTTGACGGGTTGGGGTTCACCCGTTATATTTATTGGTTTGTTGGCGGCTTGCCCGCCCTTGGGGGGAGAAAAGGAGAACATGATGCGAGAAAAGGTCCTGGCGGTGCTGGAGACGATCAGACCGCATTTGCAACGAGACGGCGGGGATGTGGAACTGGTGGACGTCTCGGCGGACGCTGTGGTCACTGTGCGTTTGACGGGGGCCTGCAAAGAATGCCCCATGTCGCAAGTAACTCTTAAAAACGCCGTGGAAAAGACCATCTTGAAGGAACTGCCCGAGATCCGGTCGGTTCAGGCGGCTTAACGGGCTATCGGAATAAAATAACAGATTTTCGGCGGGCTTCGACCCGCACTTACTTGCATAAGGAGCAGGCAATGACCCAGGTTATTACGCGATTTCCGCCCAGTCCCACCGGGCATCTCCATGTGGGCGGGGCGCGAACGGCTTTGTTCAATTGGCTTTGGGCGCGCAAGAACGGCGGGAAGTTCATTTTGCGTATCGAAGACACGGACGTGGCCAGGTCCACCGAGGAGATGACTCAAGGCATTCTGGACGGGATGCGCTGGCTGGGGCTGGATTGGGATGAAGGGCCGTACTTTCAGAGCCAACGGGTGGATTTGTACAATCAGCATATTGATCAGTTGCTGGAGGCCGGACACGCTTATTTTTGTTCCTGCACTCCGGAAGAGGTGGAGGCCATGCGCGTCGCGGCCCGGGCCGTTGGAGCCGTACCCAAATACGACGGTCGGTGCCGCGACAAGGGGTTGGAGGCCGGGCCGGGGCGGGTGGTCCGGTTCAAGACCCCCGTGGACGGGGAAACTCAATTCCGGGACTTGGTCAAGGGGCCGGTGGCGGTGCCCAACACCCAGTTGGACGACATGATCCTGCGTCGGGTGGACGGCATGCCGACCTACAACTTGGCCGTGGTGGTGGACGACGTGACCATGGGCATGACCCATATCATCCGCGGCGACGATCACTTAAGCAATACGCCCAAGCAGGTCCTCCTGTACGAGGCCCTGGGACGCGACTTGCCGCTGTTCGCCCACGTGCCCATGATCCTGGGGCCGGACAAGAAAAAATTGAGCAAGCGCCACGGAGCCACGTCGGTGACGGTCTACCGGGACATGGGCTATCTGCCCGAGGCCATGGTCAACTACCTGGTTCGGCTGGGCTGGTCCCACGGGGATCAGGAAATTTTCAGCCTGGAAGAGTTGCTGGAGAAGTTCAGCCTGGATCACCTGGGCTCCGCGGCCTGTGTTTTTGATCAGAGCAAACTGCTCTGGCTGAACAACCACTACATTAAAAGCGAGCCTGAGGACCGGGTGGCGGCTCTTTTGGCCGACCATCTGGCGCGGCGCGGACTGGACGGGCCGGACGGGCCGGACAGGTGGGACGAGGCCTATTTGCGAACCATTGTTCCTTTGCTGCGGCCTCGGGCCGGGACTATGGTCGAAATGGCGGAGATGGCGGAATTTTTCGTGGTGGAGGACGAGGCCTTGCCCATGGATCAGGCCGCTGTGAGCAAGTTTTTGACGCCCGAGGCCAGGGAGCATTTCGGTCGATTGCGTGACCTTTTATCCGGGACGTCGAGCTTTGGGCAGCAGGAGTTGGAGGCGCTGTTCCACAAATATCTTGAAGACCGGGGTGTGGCGTTCAAGGTGCTGGCTCAGCCCTTGCGGGTGGCGTTGACCGGAAAGACGAAAAGTCCGGGGATTTATGAAATTATGGAAGTCCTGGGGAAGGACCGCGTGCTTCGGAGACTGGCCAGGGCGGAGCGAGAGGGAGCTGTTTCATAATCAGGCCGGAGACGTGGCCTTGAAAAAATGACACGCGACAAAAAAGGGCGACCTGCGGGTCGCCCTTTTTCAGCACGGTATTCATCGATAAAACTAGGCTTCGGCTGCTTGCCGCGCAACGGGCTTAACCACGGCATCCGAGCGGATGCAGCGGGTGCAAACCTTCAGGCGCCGGGTTTCGCCGCTAGGCATTTGCGCCCGGACCTGCTGCAGGTTGGGCATGAAACGCCTTTTGGTTTTGTTGTTGGCGTGGCTGACACTGTTTCCGGTGTGGGGGCGTTTCCCGCAGATGTCGCATACTTGGGACATGTTCGTACTCCTCAAAAAGGTTGACATGTGCTCGTCTCCATGTGCCTTGGGGTGGAGCTGAAGCGCATGATGGACGGTGAATCAGAAGAAGCGTGGGCTGCCGCGTCCCGCCTGCCGCCCCGGAATATCTTCTCAGATTACTTGGGGGCGGAGTGGAGCAAGCCGCGGACATCGCGCATTCGCAAAAACGGAATCGACCGTATTAGCCGGACTTGGTTTCTTTGGCAAGAGATTTCTTGACATACGGACCAGGGAAGAGATACGAGGTCCCTTTTGGGAGAGAGAGATGATTGAACTGCTTGTCGAGACCACAAATCTCCCGGTCGACGGCCGGGAGTTTTCTTTTGATGAACAGCGTATTTGGGCCGACCCCATCGCGGAGTTTCATCTGCCGTATCGGATTTCCGAACCGTTTTCAGCGGTGATCCACGTCGTCCCGCACGCGGACGGCTGCACGGTGGAGGGAACGCTGCGCGGTTCACTGGTTCTGTCTTGTGATCGATGCGTTGAGGAATTCACCTATCCCGTGACGGCCGAGTTTCACGAGTTCGAGGCTTATCCCGGCGGCGACTCCCAGGACGATGCCTCAAGCGATGGGCCTGCCGATGTATGGTGGGTGGTGGTCAAAGATGGCCTGCACTACCTGGACGTGGCCGGGTTCCTTTGGGAACAGTTCCAGTTGGCCCTGCCGGAGAAGCCGTTGTGTAAGGTTTTGTGTCGCGGGATCTGCGCCGGATGCGGGGCGAACAAGAACCTCGACGAATGTCGGTGCGCCGCCTCCGGGAGCGACCCACGCTTGGCCGCCTTTCGCTCCATGAAACTTTCCTAAACCCCTAATTCATAAACTATAACCCCCTAATTCATTTAAGGATACCATCCATGGCACTTCCCAAGAAGAAAACTTCTCGTTCCAAGCGAGGCATGCGTCGGTCCCACGACGCCGTCGCCATCCCTAACCCCATTTACTGCGAGTGCGGCGAATTGACGCGGTCCCACCGGATCTGTTCCGCTTGCGGAACTTACAAGGGTGTGAAACGTATCGCCGTCCAGGAGCCGGATGCCGGGAAATAAACCCTGCATCGCCGTGGATGCCATGGGGGGCGATTTCGGTCCCTCGGTCGTGATCCGCGGCGCGCTGGACGCGTTGGCCACGCAAGACATCAGGGTGATCCTGGTGGGGCGCGAGCCGGAAATTCGCGCGGAACTCGCCGCCGCGAAGGCGACGGATGCCGACGTGGAAGTGGTGCACGCCGAGCAGGTCATTGAGATGCAGGACAAGCCTTCGGACGCCCTGCGTCGGAAGAAGGACAGCTCGGTGCAGGTGGCCTTCCGACTGGTCAAGGAAGGGCGGGCCGACGGGGTGGTCAGCGCGGGCAATTCCGGGGCGACCCTGGCTTGCGGCATGTTCATTCTGGGCAGAATCGACGGCATTGATCGTCCAGCCCTGGCCGGAATCCTGCCTACGGAAAAAAAGCCCATGGTGCTCATCGACGTGGGCGCCAACGTGGACTGCAAGCCGCACAACCTCTTGCAGTTCGCCTTGATGGCCGATGTTCTGGCCAGGTCCGTGCTGGGAGTCCCCAAGCCCCGGGTCGGGTTGATGAGCATCGGCGAGGAAGAGGGCAAGGGCAATTCCCAGGTCAAGCTGGCTTTTGATCTGTTGCGCAAATCCTCCCTGAACTTCAAGGGGAACGTCGAAGGCCGGGACGTGTTCACCGGAGACGTGGACGTGGTGGTCTGCGACGGGTTCGTGGGCAACGTGGTTCTAAAATTGAGTGAAGGCTTGGCCGTTTCTTTGGGCCGGTTGCTGAAGCGGGAACTCTTGGCCGGTTTTTGGTCCAAATGCGGGTGCCTGTTCGCCAAGGGTGCCTTGCGGCGTTTTTCCCGGCGCATCGACTACGCCGAGTACGGTGGTGCGCCTCTGCTGGGTCTGAAGGGTATAGGTATCGTCTGTCACGGCGCCTCCAACGCCAAGGCCCTGGCCAGCGCGATACACATGGCCGCGACCTTTGTGCGGAATCGTTCCAACGACCATTTGTCGCAAGAGCTTGCCGTGAATCGGGATCTGGTCCATTTCAGCCGGGCTGGTTCAGCCTCATCGAGCAACGGGAAAGGCCTTTTGAGTCGGGTCGCCGATCAGGCCTCGGAACAGCCGTCGGCCAAGGGTTTACCTGTGCGTCAAGGCTCGGAACGTGAGTTCGGGCAAGAAGCTCCCGGCGTGGTCAATTGATGCCCTCTGTATATCCTTTCGAAAAGCTTCAGCCTGCTGTCACTCTCCTCGTGTCTTCTTTTCTTTCACTTTTTTCACGTATCAGCGCGCGGTCGTGACTATGTCGGCACATATTATCGGAACCGGAGCCTTTGTTCCTGAGCAGGTGGTGACCAACATCGACCTGCAACGGTTGGTGGACACCAACGATGAATGGATCGTCAGCCGGACGGGAATCAGGGAGCGGCGCATTGCTGAGCCCGGACAATCCTGTTCCATGCTGGGCGTCGAAGCCGCTAAACGAGCGCTGGAGGACGCCAAAGTTGCCGCGACTGACGTGACCCACGTCCTGGTGGCCACCTTTTCTCCAGACGCCTACATTCCCTCCACGGCGTACATTCTACGTGAAAAGCTGGGCATTCCCCGGGGTATGGCCATGGACGTATCCGCGGCCTGCACCGGTTTTCTGTTCGCCTTGGAAACCGCGCGAGCCTTTGTCGCTCTGCATCCCGAAGCCGTGGTCCTCGTGGTCGGCAGCGAAGTGGTTTCTTCCCGACTGAACTGGGAGGATCGCGGAACCTGCGTCCTTTTCGGTGATGGAGCCGGGGCCGTGGTGGTCACGGGCAAGCCGTCCCATGGCAGTGCGGAGGTGATGGACGTGCTTCTGGACGGCGATGGGTCGCTCAGTGATTTGCTAGTGGTTCGCGGTGGCGGATCGGCAACCCCGATGAAGCTCGGCCAGGCCGTGGCCGAGGATTTTTTTGTTCAGATGCAAGGCCGGGAGATCTTCAAGCACGCCGTGCGTTCCATGGCTGCCATCTGTCAACGGATACTGGAAAAGAACGGGTTGACCTCTTCGGACATTGATCTGGTCGTTCCGCACCAAGCCAACATCCGGATCATCGAATCCCTGGCCGGTCGACTGGACCTTCCCATGGACAAGGTGTTCGTGAACATCGAAAAATACGGCAACACCTCCGCGGCCTCCATTCCCCTCGCCCTGGCCGAAGCCCGGGAAAAGGCATTGATTCCCCCGGGAAGCAAAGTTATGTTGACGGCCTTCGGCGGCGGACTGAACTGGGCCGCGGCGTTGTTGCAATACTGATTCGATTATCAAGACGACGGGACTGACGACATGAGCGAATTGATCAAGACCGCCCTGGTCACCGGGGCCTCCAGGGGGATTGGCCGGGCCGCGGCACTGCGGCTGGCCCAGGACGGCTATCAGGTCTACCTGACCTATGTCAGCAAGCCGGAATTGGCCGAGGCCGTCCAGGCGGCCATCGAATCCCACGGCGGCAAGGCCGAGGCGTTTCGGTTGGACGTGGGGGACGCCCAGGCGGTTTCCGCTTTTTTTCAGGACCACGTCAAGGACAAGGTTCGCCTGGAAGTACTGGTGAACAACGCCGGGATGACCAAGGACAACCTGATCATCCGGATGAAACCGGCGGACTGGGAAGCTGTTCTGCGCGTCAACCTGACAGGAAGTTTCATCTGCCTCCAGGAGGCGGCCAAGCTTATGATTCGTCAGCGTTATGGGCGGATCATCAACATCTCTTCGGTGGTCGGTCAGATGGGCAACGCCGGGCAGGCCAACTACGCGGCGTCTAAGGCCGGGCTGATCGGACTGACCAAGTCCGCGGCTCAGGAGTTGGCCTCGCGAGGGATCACGGTCAACGCCGTTGCTCCCGGATTCATCGACACGGACATGACCTCGGGCCTGTCCGAAGAGATACAAAACGTCTACATGGAACGGATCCCCATGCGCCGCTTCGGCCAAGTCGAGGAAATCGCCGACACCGTCGCGTTTTTGGCATCCGAGAGCGCCGGGTACATCACCGGACAGGTGATCGGCGTGACGGGCGGCATGTACATGTAGAGGACGACGTTCGTCATGGACCGTATTCCGCGGTACGTTGCGGAAGAAGCAAACAAACCACTTACTTTTTTCAGCTGGGAGGAGAACAATCATGTCAATGGAAGAAAAGGTCAAAAAAATTATCGTCGATCAGCTCGGTGTTGCCGCCGACCAAGTCACTCCGGACGCGGCCTTTGTCGACGACCTGGGTGCCGACTCCTTGGATCTGACTGAATTGATCATGGCCATGGAAGAGGAGTTCGGCGTTGAAATCGATGATGAAGACGCTCAGAAAATGACCAAGGTCAAGGACGCGTTGGCCTATATTCAGTCCAAGGTCGCCTGATCCGGTTCTCCGAGGCAGCCTGCTAGGTGTTTCGGGCGTCTTGTGATCCGCTTCGGCACGATCACGGGGCGCTCGTTTTTTTCCCGTCAGCCGGACAAGTCAAGGTGGAAGCATGTCCAGAAAGAGAGTAGTCGTTACCGGTATTTCGGCGGTCACGCCTTTAGGCGTGGACGCACGGACCAGTTGGGAACGGTTGATCAAGGGGGAGTCGGGCATCGCCCCGTTGACCCGCTTCGACGCCAAGGATCACGCATCCAAGATAGCTGGAGAGGTCAAGGGATTTGATCCGGAGAAATTCATGCCGGCCAAACAGACCCGACGGATGGAACTGTTCGCGCAGTTTGCCGTGGCCGCCGCCAAGATGCTCCTGGAGGACGCCGATTGGACGATCCCCGCTGAGCGAGCGCATCGCACCGCCGCGATCATCGGATGCGGCATCGGTGGGCTGGACGCTCTGGAGCGTTCCCAGACCACCATGCTTAAAAGCGGGCCGCGAAAAATTTCTCCGTTTTTCATACCGTCCCTGATCGCCAACATGGCTGCCGGTCAGGTGTCCATCTTTACCGGAGCCAAAGGCAACAATCTGGTCACCACTTCAGCCTGCGCCTCGGGGCTGCATTCTATCGGCACGGCCTTTTCCGAACTGTTGCTGGGCCGGGCGGATACGGCGATCTGCGGGGGAACCGAAGCCAGTCTGACGCCCTTGGCCATGGCCGGTTTCAATGCCCTCAAGGCTCTGTCCACCCGCAACGACGAACCGCAACTGGCCTCGAGGCCTTTTGAGAACAGTCGTGACGGATTCGTCATGGGCGAGGGCTGCGGCTTGCTGCTCCTGGAGACCCTGGAACACGCCCAAGCCCGAGGGGCGAATATCCTGGCCGAGGTGGTGGGCTACGGCGCTTCGGGCGACGCCTTTCATATCACCGCCCCTGACGAGGACGGCGCGGGCATGTCCCTGGCCATGCGGGCCGCCCTGGACGAAGCCGGTATCGCTCCGGAAGAAGTGGACCACATCAACGCCCACGGCACCTCCACCAAGCTCAACGACATCACGGAGACCCGGGCCATCAAGAAAGTTTTCGGCAAGCATGCCGCCTCCATAGCCATCACCGGCAACAAATCCATGATCGGACACCTCCTCGGCGCGGCCGGCGGGGTGGAGAGCGTTTTTTCGGTCCTGAGCCTGCATCACGGCATGATTCCCGGGACCATCAACATGGTCGAGCCGGATCCCGAATGCGATCTGGACTACGTTACCGACGGTTCCAGAAAGGCCGACATTCGGTACGTACTCTGCAATTCCTTCGGCTTCGGCGGGACCAACGCCACTATTCTGTACAAGCGCTGGGACGGTTAGCAGTCCGTTGAAAAACTCCCAATTGCCGCGTCGCTGCAAAAAGTTCAAACNNTTGCTCCTTGCACTTGGGGCTTTTGAACGGACTGCCGACAAATGTTTATTGCAACACTCATGTAGTCGAAGCGGCGGGTTGGGCGGATTCGACTCGTATTCCCGCCCGCCGCCGTCCGGCCTCTTCGTTCGCGCATCCTCCCGGCTTTTCGTGAAGTCTGGAGGACGCCATCGTCAATTCAATCCTCGGAGAACTCCCATGAACCTTGACGAACTTCGCCGCCACGATCCGGAAATCGCCGAAGCCGTGCGCCTGGAAGAACTGCGGCAACTGCACAAGCTGGAACTGATCGCCTCGGAAAATTTCACCTCGCCGGCCGTGCGTATGACCATGGGCAGCGTGCTGACCCACAAGTACGCCGAAGGCTATCCGGGCAAGCGCTATTATGGCGGCTGCGAATACGTAGACATGGCCGAGACCTTGGCCCTGGAGCGGGCCAAGCAATTGTTCAAGGCTGAATACGCTAATGTTCAGCCCCATTCCGGATCTCAGGCCAACATGGCGGTCTACTTTGGGGCGTTGCAGCCCGGAGACGTGATTCTGGGCATGGACCTGTCCCATGGCGGGCACCTGACCCACGGCAGCCCGGTGAATTTTTCCGGCAAGTTGTACAAGGTGGTTTTCTACGGCGTGGGCAAGGAAACCGGGACTATTGATTACGACCAGGTCCGGAGCATGGCTCGGGAGCACCGGCCCAAGATTATCGTGGCCGGGGCCAGCGCTTATTCCCGGGTGATCGATTTCCCGAAGTTTCGGGAAATCGCCGACGAGGTCGGAGCCAAGCTGATGGTGGACATGGCGCATATCGCCGGACTGATCGCCGCTGACCTGCACCCTTCGCCCGTGGGCAGCGCGCATTTCATCACCACCACCACCCACAAGACCTTGCGCGGGCCACGCGGCGGGATGATTTTGTCCTCGGACGAGTTCGGCAAGCTTCTGAACTCCCAGATTTTCCCCGGCATCCAGGGCGGTCCGCTGATGCACGTGATCGCCTCCAAGGCCGTGGCCTTTGGCGAAGCCCTGCGTCCAGAGTTCGCCACGTATCAGCAACAGGTGGTCAAAAACGCCCAGGCCATGGCCAAGGCTCTGACCGACGCCGGCTTCGCCCTGGTTTCCGGAGGGACGGACAACCATCTGATGCTCGTGGACCTGACCAACACGGACATTACGGGCAAGGATGCCGAGATCGCTCTGGACAAGGCCGGGATCACGGTGAACAAGAACACGGTTCCCTTTGAGACCCGCTCTCCGTTCGTGACCTCCGGAATTCGCCTGGGCACCCCGGCCCTGACCACACGAGGCATGACCGAAGAGCACATGGTCCGTGTCGTGGAGTGGATCGTGGAGGCCCTGGATCAGCGGGACAACGATACCGAACTGCAGCGGATCGAGGCCGAGGTGCAAACCTTCGCGTCCCAGTTTCCGTTGTTCGCGGGGTAAGTCTCACCGTGGCAAGGTACATTCACGGCTCCGGCTTCGCATCTGGGCCCTTCTTGTTGACGAAATCCCAGGATATCCGAAGCTGATGCGACTGCCATGGCCGGAATACTTCATGGGCATCGCCAAACTGGTGGCCGAACGGTCCACCTGTTTGCGGCGCAGGGTCGGGGCTTTGGCCGTACAGGGCAAACGGATCCTGGCCACGGGCTACAACGGTGCTCCGGCCGGGCTGGAGCACTGCCTGGATATCGGCTGCCTGCGGGAGCAGATGGGAATCCCATCGGGCCAGCGGCATGAGCTGTGCCGGGGCCTGCACGCCGAGCAGAACGTGATCATCCAGGCCGCCACCCACGGGGTCCGGCTGGAGGGGGCGCAGATCTACTGCACCACTCAGCCGTGTCTGATCTGTACCAAAATGTTGATAAACTGCGGGGTCGAGGCGATCTTCTTCGAACAGGGGTACCCCGACGATCTGGCCGTGAACATGCTGCGCGAGGCAGGAGTGCGCTTTGAACAGCTTTGCTCTTCCTGACGACGCCGGGAAGATCATGCTCCAGGCCGTGGCCCTGGCCGAGCAGGGCAAAGGCCAAACCGCGCCTAATCCGTGCGTCGGCGCGGTGCTGACCCAAGACGGGCGGATCGTGGCCCGGGGGCATCACCGCGGGCCGGGCCTGCCCCATGCCGAGGTGGAGGTCTTGCAAGACGCCGCACACCAAGGGATCGATCCGAAAGAGTGCATCCTGTGGGTGACTTTGGAGCCCTGCAATCATACCGGGCGCACTCCTCCATGTACCCAGGCCGTTGTCCAAGCCGGCATCAGGCGGGTCGTGGTGGGCACGGCTGACCCGAATCCAAGGGTGATCGGGGGCGGCATCGACCATTTGCGGAACAACGGCGTCCAGGTGGTCGTCGGCGTGGCCGAACAGGCCTGCCGGGATCTGATCGCGGACTTCCGGACCTGGATCGACTCTCCGCTGCCCTATCTGTATCTCAAGTTGGCTTGCACCCTGGACGGTCGGATCGCCACCCGTTCCGGCGACTCCCAGTGGATCAGCAACGCCCGGTCCCGACAAATGGTCCACACCCTGCGGAGCCGGGTCGGGGCCGTGATGGTCGGAGCGGGCACTTTTCGAGCGGATGATCCCCGGCTGACCTGCCGACTCTCCGAAGCCGACCGGCCGCCGGACCAGCTGACGGACCAGTCGGCGAACCCGCAAACCCAACCCTTGGCCATCGTAGTGGGCTCCAAGTTGCCTGATTCTGTCTCAAATTTTTATCTGTTGCGTGAGCGACCGGAAGAAACCATTTTCTGGACCACCGAGACCGCGGCGCAAAACACGACGGCTGAACGGCTGCGCGCCCTTGGGGCTCGTGTATGGGGGGCCGGAAGCGGCGGCCAAGTCGACCTGAAGGCCTGCCTGACGCGGTTGCGTTCCGAGTTGGGCGTGATGGACGTGTTGTGCGAGGGCGGTGGCAGACTGGCCCAGCATGTGATCACCGCCGGTCTCGTGGGAGAATGGTGGCTGTTTCTCGCAACCAAGACCCTGGGCGACGCCAGGGCCGTGCCCTTGCTGTCCGGGGCCGAGGTTCCGAGCATGGCCGATGCTTGGTCCTGGCGAACCTGTAGGGTCCGGGAACTTGATGGGGACCTTATGCTGGTGTTGCGTCCGGAGTCGACGCCGCCTCATGACAATGACGCTTCGGGAGGCAAAGACGGATGTTCACCGGCCTGATTCAGGGACCAGGCAAAGTCCTCAGCGTCACGGGTCGCCAAGGCGAAGGAAGCGGCAACCGGGAAACCCGCCTGGAGATTGGGCCGGAAACCCCGATCCGGGACTACGTTCGCGGAGAGAGCATCGCGGTCAACGGCGTCTGCCTGACCGTGGAGACCTTCGCCCCGGACCGGTTTTCCGTGTTCGCCTCGGCCGAGACCCTGCGGCTGACGAACCTGGGCGGCCTAAGGACCGGGATGCGGGTCAACCTGGAACGGGCCCTGGCCCTGGGGGACCGGCTGGGCGGACACCTGGTCAGCGGCCACGTGGACTGTCTGGCACGGGTCGGGGAAACGCGCCAAGCAGGCCAGTCCCGTTGGTTTCGGCTGCTGTATCCCGAGGAATTTTCTCCTTTGGTGGTGACCAAGGGCTCAGTGACCCTGGACGGGATCAGCCTGACGGTGAACCAGTGCGGCGAAGGTTTTTTGGAAGTGAACATCATCCCGGAAACTTGGCAAAACACGACCATTTCCGAATGGCGGCTAGGCCGGGACGTGAATATGGAAACCGACCTGATCGGTAAATACGTGCAGCGCATGCTGGGCCCTTGGGCCGGAAGGTCGTCGCGTCCCTCAGGGGCGTCCATGACTGGAGGCGGCGGGATCAGCGAGGCGTTTTTACGCGAACACGGCTTTTAACGACCGGCGAAGAAAAGAGGAACTGAATATGGCACTGTGCAGCATCGAAGAGGCCATCGAGGACATCCGTCAGGGGCGGATGATCATTCTTGTGGACGACGAGAACAGGGAGAACGAAGGCGATCTGACCATCGCGGCCCAGAGCGTGACTCCGGAGATCATCAATTTCATGGCCATTCACGGCCGGGGCTTGATCTGTCTGGCCATGGAGCAAGAGTTGGTGGAAACGCTGGATCTGCCCATGATGGCCACCCGGAACGAGTCGCGGTTCGGCACGGCCTTCACCGTGTCCATCGAGGCCCGTTCCGGCGTGTCCACGGGGATTTCGGCCTATGACCGGGCCACCACGATTCTGACCGCCGTGGCCGACGACGCCAAGGCCGAGGACATTGTCTCTCCGGGACACGTTTTCCCGTTGCGGGCCAAAAAGGGCGGGGTGCTTGTCCGGGCCGGGCAGACCGAAGGCAGCGTGGATTTGGCCCGTCTGGCCGGTATGAAATCCGCTGCGGTGATCTGCGAGATCATGCGCGACGACGGCAACATGGCCCGGATGCCCGACTTGGAGGAATTCGCGGCCAAGCACAACATGAAGATCGCGTCCATCGCCGATCTAATCCGCTACCGGATGAAGCACGACGCCCTTTCCGTGCGCCGGGTAGGCGAGGCCAATTTGCCCACCTGCAATGGAGGAGACTTTCGGGTTTTCGCCTATGAAAGCGACTTGGACAACAGTGTCCACTTGGCCTTGGTCAAGGGCGAAATTAATTCGGAAGAACCGGTCCTGGTCCGGGTGCACAGCCAGTGCCTGACCGGGGACGTTTTCGGCTCCCTGCGCTGTGACTGCGGACCCCAGCTCCAGGCGGCAATGCGGATTATCGCCGAGGAAGGCAACGGTGTGATCCTGTACATGCGCCAGGAGGGCCGCGGGATCGGTCTGGCCAACAAAATCAAGGCCTATTGTCTGCAGGACAGCGGCCGGGACACCGTGGAGGCCAACGTGGACCTGGGCTTTGCCCCGGACCTGCGGGATTACGGGGTCGGCGCGCAGATTCTCGTGGACCTGGGCGTGAGCAAGATGCGGCTGATGACCAACAATCCCAAAAAGATCGTCGGCCTGGAGGGCTACGGCCTGGAAGTGGCTGGACGGGTTCCGGTGGAAGTCCAGGCCTGCGAGCAGAACCTGCAATATCTGCTGACCAAGAAGGAAAAAATGGGACACATGCTGGATTTCAAAGCTGACAAGGAGAAGGCCAATGCATCATCTTGAAACCATTGAAGGCCGTCTGGACGCTACCGGGCTGCGTTTCGCGATTCTGGCCAGCCGGTTCAACGACTTCATCGTGGACCGCCTCGTGGGAGGTGCCGTGGACTACCTGGTTCGGCACGGCGCGGCCAGGGCGGATTTGACGCTGGTCCGGATTCCAGGGGCCTACGAAATGCCTCTGGCAGCCAAACGGCTGGCGGAGACGAAGCGCTTTCACGGCGTCGTCTGCCTGGGTGCTGTGATTCGCGGCTCCACCCCGCATTTCGACTACGTCTCGGCCGAGGTCTCCAAGGGGCTGGCCCAGGTGATGATGGACACCGGGGTTCCCGTGGGCTTCGGCGTCCTGACCACGGACACCCTGGAACAGGCCGTGGAGCGGGCCGGGAGCAAGGCCGGGAACAAGGGCGTGGACGCCGCGGCCGCGACCCTGGAAATGATTCGCGTCCTGGAACAGGTCTGATTTTTCCGGCCCCACAAAGGACCCACGAAAAACAATGGAAACCCCGAAGGTACACCGACGAGCGGCTCGCAGGCGGGCTTTGCAGTGCGTCTTTGCCCTGAGCTTTCAGAAATCTGAAAATACGGAACAGGTCAGGCGGACGTTTTCGACCCTGCCAGTGGACGATGACGCTCCAGACGAAGGAAACGAATCAGGCAAGGCTGGAAAGTGCGAGGTCGGATCGCCCAAGGAGACAACCCCGCAAACGCCGCTCCCGGAGGATCAGGAATTCGGCTTGGGCTTGGTGACCGGCGTTTTTGGTCGGCTGGACGAGATCGACGCTGTGATCCGGCGTTTTTCCAAGCACTGGAAGATCGAACGGATCGCCAAGGCCGAACTGAGCATTCTCCGGTTGGGCGTCTACGAATTGCTGTACGAGCCGGATATTCCATTACGGGTGAGCATCAACGAGGCCGTGGAGTTGAGCAAGGAGTTCGCGGATGATAATTCCTTTCCCTTCGTGAACGGCATTCTCGACGCCGTGGCCAGGGCGGTGAGCCATGGTGAGTTTGGGATTCGTAAGCAGTTCTGATCGCTGCCCCGACCATGTTCGCCATGTCCGCGTCCTGCCCGGCGATGCATCCTCTGCCTCGTTCACGCCGGCCGGCGTCGAAATCGCTCCTGACCATCTCGGGCGGACGCGTTGGCTCCTGTCCTGGTACGCTCCGGACCGAAGAAACGTTGAAAACTGGTCCGGACGCATGGCTTCACAATTGCTCGTCCTGGCTTGGAATCCCTGGTGTCTGGACGTGGAGTCCTTGGAACGAACCCTGGACCTGTCGGCGGATCGCGCCTTGCTGCTTTGGGGCGAATCGTTTTGGAGCGTCTACCCGGCGGACTTTCAAGACGACGTCGTGGTTTATCTGATCGTGGGGAAACAGCGTCGGTTGATTTACCAGGCGGTACGCCACTGGGAAGCCCGATTTCCGCACCTCCGATTCGCCACCGAGCACGATCTGGACGGGGATGCGTCCGGCTGGCGGTAAATATTTGTGAAACCGATTTGAGATTTACCCAAAGATTTTTGCGAATTATTTCGAGAACCAAATTGCCCCGGTGCGATGGGAGATGGATATGGACAAGGTGATGGAGCGGTACGATCCGCAAACGGTGGAAGTCAAATGGCAGCGCATTTGGGAAGAACAGGGCGCGTTTCATTCGGAACGCGACGCCTCTCGTCCCAAGTACTACGTGCTGGAGATGTTTCCCTATCCTTCGGGGCGAATCCACATCGGTCATGCCCGGGTCTATTCCATCGGCGACGCCGTGGCCCGCTTGAAGCGAATGCAGGGGTTCAACGTTCTGCATCCCATGGGTTGGGACGCCTTCGGTCTGCCCGCGGAGAACGCAGCCATCAAGCACGGAGTGCATCCGGCCAAGTGGACCATGGAAAACATCGACACCATGCGCGTCCAGCTGCAACGCATGGGCTATTCCCTGGACTGGCGGCGGGAGGTGACCACCTGCCTGCCGGATTACTATCGCTGGGAACAGCTGTTTTTTCTCAAATTTCTGGAAAAAGGACTGGCTTACCGGCACAAGGCGCCTCAGAACTGGTGCGACTCCTGTAACACGGTGCTGGCCAACGAGCAGGTGGAGGACGGCCTGTGCTGGCGCTGCGACACCCAGGTGGTCCAGAAGGAACTGACCCAGTGGTTCTTGCGGATTACGGATTATGCCGAGGAATTGCTGCAAGACCTGGACGAGCTGGAGGGCGGATGGCCGGAGCGCGTGGTGAGCATGCAGCGCAACTGGATCGGCAAGTCCATCGGCGCGGAGATCGTTTTTCCTCTTGAACAGCCCGCTTCGGACGGGACGGCCTCGGTCCGGGTATTCACCACCCGGCAGGACACGGTGTTCGGAGCCACGTTCATGAGCCTGGCCGCGGAGCATCCGCTGGTGGAAGAGCTGATTGCCGGGACGCCGCAAGAGGCCGAGGTTCGCGCGTTTTGCGACCGGGTCCGAAACTTGGACAAGGTGGTCCGAGGGGCCGAGGACTTGGAAAAGGAAGGCGTGTTCACCGGGCGGTACTGTCTGAACCCCTTCACCGGGCAACGCATGCCCATCTGGGTGGCCAACTTCGTGCTCATGGGCTACGGCACCGGCGCGGTGATGGCCGTCCCGGCCCATGACCAGCGCGACTTCGAATTTGCCCGCAAGTACGGCCTGGATGTCCTTCCGGTGATCCTGCCCCATGGCGAGTCGTCCCTGGACGGCGCGGCCATGGATGCGGCCCGGCCCGAGCCCGGGACGCTGATCAACTCCGGGGACTTTACCGGCCTGGACAACGAGCAGGCCAAGATCGCCGTCGCCGACCGTCTGGAGCGCGATAAGATGGGCAAGCGGGCCGTGAACTACCGCCTGCGGGATTGGAACATCAGCCGGCAGCGCTATTGGGGTGCGCCAATTCCGGTGATGTACTGCGACGCCTGCGGCGTGGTTCCGGAACGGGAAGAGAATCTGCCCGTGGTCCTGCCCCTGGATTTGCAGGTTCGCGCGGACGGCCGCTCTCCCCTGCCCGACGCAACGGACTTCGTGAACACGGTCTGCCCGCGGTGCGGCGGTCCGGCCCGGCGGGAAACGGACACCATGGACACCTTTGTCGAGAGTTCCTGGTACTTTCTGCGTTACACCGCCCCCTGGGAGCACGGTCAGGCTTTTCACGCCGAGGATCTGGCCTACTGGTGCCCGGTGGACCAGTACATCGGCGGAGTGGAGCACGCCATCCTGCACCTGCTCTACGCCCGGTTCTGGGTCAAGGCCCTGCGCGACCTTGGCTATATCCGGATGGACGAGCCGTTCAAGGCCCTCCTGGCCCAGGGCATGGTGCTCAAGGACGGGGCCAAAATGAGCAAGAGCAAGGGCAACGTGGTTTCCCCGGATGAAATGACCGCGCGCTACGGCGCGGACGCGGTGCGTCTGTTTTTGCTCTTCGCCGCTCCGGCGGAACGCGATCTGGACTGGAGCGACTCCGGGATCGAGGGCGCACAGCGATTCACCCATCGGCTGTGGCGACTGGTGATGGACCTGGAGGGGGACCTCCAGGCCGCAATGCCTTGCTCGGCCACCGACGAGGACGTCCAGGCCGCGGGAGCTCCCGAGGCCGCGACCTTGCGCCGCAAGGAGCACGCCACCGTGGTCAAGGTGGCCGGGGACATCGCGGATCGGTTCCAGTTCAATACGGCTATCGCCGCGGTCATGGAACTGGTGAACACCCTGTACCAGACCAAGGACGCGCTGCGGAAAACAGAGCCGGGACGGCGTTTGCTGTCCTCGGCCGTGGCTTCCACCCTGGCCGTGCTCTCGCCGGTTACGCCGCATTTGTGCGAGGAACTCTGGCAGCGTATCGGGCACGCGGACCTGCTCTCCGGCCAACCCTGGCCGACCCACGACCCCCAGGCCCTGGTCCGGGACGAGGTGACCATCGTGGTCCAGGTGGACGGCAAGGTCCGCTCCAAGCTCACCGTGCCCGCCGACGCCGCGGCCGAGGACGTCCAACCCCAAGCCCTGGCCAACGAGAACATCCAGAAACACCTGGCCGGCCGCGAAGTGGCCAAAATGGTCTTCGTTCCCGGCAAACTGCTGAGCATCGTCACGAAGAAGTAATTGACGACGCGGCTTGCGGGGAGGCGGAAGGTATGTCGTCCATAACCGAAGATCAAAAGTCGGCGATCATCTCCCTGCTTCGCGAAGGAGTTTTTGAACGAGAGCAGATAGCGTCTCAATTGGGAGTTCCTCCGAACGTCGTCAGGTCGATTAAAGCCCATTATACCATGGGGACGTACGACAAGATGGCTTCTTCCGTTTCAGAATCGGAAACGGAAGAAATCATCGACGCGGTTGAGGCGTCCTTCGGGTTAGAGCGGGATCTGCAGATCGCTTTGAGAGCGAATATCCAGCAGTTGGAACGCGGACTGGAAATCGCGGATGACGGGAAAGAACACCAGACGGACGCTGGTCGCATAGATATTCTCGCGAAAGACAAGTCCGGAACAGTCGTCGTTATCGAATTGAAAGCCGGAACCGCCAAGCCCGAGGCCTTGACGCAGCTGTTGTCGTACATGGGAACGGTGGATTCGGGAGGACAACCCGTTCGAGGCATATTGATCGCCGGGGAGTTCCACCCACGGGTCGTTTATGCCGCGCGAGCAATCGGCAATGTCCAATTGATCCGCTATCGATTCAATTTTGCTTTTGAAGCCGTCGCGGCGTGACCAAAACGACCGGCGATTCCAACAATCCGAATTACCATCCTGTTTTTATTTCACGTCATGCCGTCCAATTCCCCTTTTTTCTTTTGCGTCTGCCCGGATCCCTGGATGATTCAGAGGGAGATCCAGCGGAGAGTGCGGGCCGCCGGGTGCGAAGGGTGGAGTCGGACCACGTATTGGGCGGACGAGCCCTTGGAGTCCGGGTTTTGGACTTCCCTGGCCATGCCGGGGCTGATGAGCTTGTTGGGGCAGGGCAGAATAGTGGTGCTGCGGCGGGCCAACGCTTTGACGGTCAAGGTCTGGGCCGATCTGGAGCCGCTTTTGCGCAAGAGCAAGCCGGACTTGTGGATATTTTTCTGCCTGGAAGGGGAGTGGAAGGGCAAGGCTCCTGCCGTGCCGGCGGTTCTGGCCAAGCAGCCCTTTTTTAAAGCGGCTCAAAAAAGGCAGTGGGTTTGGGAGTCTCCGGGCATGACGCCCCAGAGCCTGCGCGCCGAGCTGAAGGCCTGGGCCAAACGGCGGGGTGTTGAGTTCGCGCCGTCCGTGGAGGAAAAACTGGCCGGGCTGCTGCCGCTGGACGGAGCCCGATTCGGCAACGAACTGCAAAAGTTGGAATTGGCCCTGGGCGAGCGGCAACGGATGGAAACCTCTGACCTGGGGCTGTTTGGCGAACCGGCCTCCCTGGACAACTTCGCCTTTCTGCGCGGGATGCTTCAATCCTCGGCCAGCTTGGACGTCTGGCAAACCGTGATGCTGGACCGGGAAGCCGGTAACTCGGGAATGCTGATGCCCGTGCTGGGCCTGCTCCAACGGGAGATGCGCATTCTCTGGATGCTCAACGCCGGAGAGGACGGCGCCGTCTCCCTGCCCCCCTTTATCAAGGGCGAAAAGAAGCGTCTGGCCGCACAGTTGGGCGAGCAGGGCATCGCCCGGGTCATCGACTTGGTATTTCAAGCTGAATCCGATCTGAAATCCGGCCGCAAACAAGCTGATCAAATCCTCGAATTTCTCGTCTCCAATCTCGCTTTGCGTCCCGGCCTTCGCCAGTGAGACAATCCTTCTGATTTCTTCGCGCGACCTCCCTCTCTTTTTCGGTCATGCCATCGTGTTGGGAGTCTTCTCGACCAACCGTGGGGCGCAATCCGTGAATTCCGCTCTGAGTTCAGTTTGCTTTCTCGAACTTTGCTGATACGAGTCGGCTTGTTGCCGCCTTTTTTGCTTTTTTAGGCGGTTTTTCGTGAACCGGGCCGCTTTTTTGTTGCCACACCCTTCATTCATGCCTATATGCCATGGACAAACACTACCTTGGACACCGAAAACGGCTCAAAGAGCGTCTTACGCGGAGTTCTCAGGGCCTGGCGGACTATGAAGTCCTGGAATTGCTGCTCGGCTATGCCTTGCCCCGGCGGGACACCAAGGAGCTGGCCAAGGCGCTGTTGGCCCGGTGTGGTTCGCTGCGCGGGTTGTTTCACGCCTCCGCCGCAGACTTGGCGGACGTCCCGGGGATGAGCCCCAGCGTCAACGTGCTGCTGAACGTCTGGCGCGAATTCTGGAGCCGGGTGCAGGAGGGGTTGATCCAGGAGCGGGAAGTGTTCAGCCATCCCCGCATCGTGGCGGACTTCGCCATCGCCCGGCTTGGCCGGGAGCGAACCGAACAGTTTTGGGTGGCTCTGGTGGACAACAAAAATCGGCTGATTCACTGGCAACGGGTCAGCCAGGGCACCGTGGATCAGACGCCGGTCTATCCCCGGGAAATCCTGCGCTTGGTCCTGCATCACCAAGCAAGCGGGCTGATTCTGGTTCACAACCATCCCGGCGGGGACCCCAAGCCCTCGGTTCAGGATCAGGAATTGACCAAAAAGATGCAGCGAGCGGCCCAGGAGATGGACATTCGCGTTTTAGATCATATTGTGGTCACGGACCACGACTATTTCAGCTTTCAAGCCCAGGGGCTGCTGTAAGTCGCCCGGTGAGGTCGAACTGATGAATATCTTGCATGCCCATGTACGTGGACGAGTCCAGGGAGTGTATTTTCGAGGCTGGACCCGGGGCCAAGCCCAGCGTTTGGGACTCAGCGGCTGGGTGCGCAATCTCCGGGACGGACGGGTGGAGGTCCTGGCCCAGGGCGACGAAGCGGCGTTGCGGGAGTTGGAGAAGCTGCTCCGGCAGGGACCGTCCTTCAGCCGGGTGGATGACGTCGCGGTCTTGGCCGTCACGGAGGAAGGGGCAACCCCGGAGGGCTTTCATATTGCTCCGACGGTGTAACGAGCACGGCATCCGCCTGTGCCTGGACGGTGCCCAGGGTGATGGCCGTAAAGCTGCGCCGGATTGAAGTATAACGATACGATTTTTTTATAAGGAGTATATTGCGAATATGAGTACGAAAAACGAAAACCAACAAGTGGACGTCATCGCCGATTCCGAAGAGCAGGAAGCACATGTGAAGCGAGGGTCCGAAGTGGAGCCCGTTTCCGAATCCGAGGATCGGGACGGCGGCAACGCGGGGCAGGAGATGCCCAAGCATGTTCCGCTTTTGCCGGTGCGGGACGTGGTCGTTTTCAATTACATGATCCTGCCGCTTTTCGTGGGTCGGGAGCGGTCCATCAACGCGGTGGACGCGGCCCTGAACAGCAATCGGCACATCCTGATCTCCACCCAGAAAGAGGAAAAGACCGACGATCCCGGGCCGGAGGAAGTTCATTCCGTGGGCACCCTGGCCACGATCATGCGCATGCTCAAGATGCCCGACGGACGCCTGAAAGTGCTGGTCCAGGGCGTGACCCGGGCCCGGATCACAGGTTACGTGCAGAACGATCCGTTCCATATGGTGGAGATCGAGCCCATTGAAGAGGATGAGGTCCGCGAGCCCTCGCCGCAACTGGAGGCCATGGTCCGCACGGCCAGGGAGCAGAGCGAGAAGATTCTCTCCCTGCGCGGCATCGCCTCTCCGGACGTGTTGGCCGTGCTGAACAGCGTGGAGGAGCCGGGCCGATTGGCGGACCTGATCGCCTCCAATCTGCGGATGAAGGTCGAAGACGCCCAGGAAATCCTGGCCTGCGAGGACTCGGTTCAACGCCTGGCCCTGGTCAACAAGCAGTTGATCAAGGAGGCCGAGGTCGCGGAGATGCAGGCCAAGATCCAGAGCATGGCCAAGGAGGGCATGGACAAGGCCCAGCGGGAATTTTTCCTGCGCGAACAGCTCAAGGCCATTCGCAAAGAGTTGGGCGACTCCGGGGAAGGGGAGGAGGATCTGGAGGAACTGCGCGCGGCCTTGAAAAAGGCCGGATTGCCCAAGGAGGTGCGCAAGGAGGCGGACAAACAGCTCAAGCGGCTGGAGTCCATGCATCCGGAGTCCTCGGAAGCCACGGTCATCCGGACCTATCTGGATTGGCTCGTGGAACTGCCCTGGAAAAAAATGTCCAAGGACCAGTTGATCATCCAGAAGGCCAAGACCGTCCTGGACGACGATCACTACGGCCTGGACAAGGTCAAGGACCGCATTCTGGAATACCTGAGCGTGCGCAAGCTCAACCCGGACATGAAGGGGCCGATTTTGTGCTTTGTCGGGCCTCCCGGCGTGGGCAAGACTTCCCTTGGGCGGTCTATCGCCAGTTCCCTGGGCCGCAAGTTCGTGCGCATGTCCCTGGGCGGCATCCGGGATGAGGCCGAGATTCGGGGGCACCGCCGGACCTACATCGGTTCCATGCCCGGACGGATCATCCAGAGCATCAAGCAGGCCGGGACGCGTAACCCGGTGATCATGCTGGACGAGGTGGACAAAGTTGGCACGGATTTTCGCGGCGATCCGTCGTCGGCGTTGCTGGAAGTCCTGGACCCGGAACAGAACTCCACCTTCAGCGACCACTACCTGAACGTGCCCTTCGACCTGTCCAAGGTCATGTTCATCTGCACGGCCAACGTCCTGGACACCATCCCCTCTGCTCTTCTGGACCGGATGGAAGTGATCCGCATCCCCGGATACACCGAGGCCGAGAAGATCAAGATTGCCCGGCGCTACCTGCTGCCCCGGCAGATCAAGGAAAACGGGCTGAAACCCGAGGATGTGGCCATCTCCGACCAGATCATCAGCAGGATGATCCGCGAATACACCCGGGAGGCCGGATTGCGGAATCTGGAGCGGGAACTGGGCTCGGTGTGCCGCAAGCTGGCCCGCAAGGTGGCCGAGGACGAAGCCGGACCCTTCACGGTCACGGCCAGGATGCTGAACAAGCTCTTGGGAGTCGCCCGGTTTTTGGAGAATGAAAAGGACAAGGAACTTTATCCCGGCGTGGCCCTGGGGCTGGCCTGGACCCCGGTGGGCGGCGAGGTGCTGCACGTGGAGGTATCCACCATGCCTGGCAAGGGCAAGCTGATTCTGACCGGGCAGCTGGGCGACGTGATGAAGGAGAGCGCTCAGGCCGCGTTGAGCATTGCCCGCAACCGGGCCGGAACCCTGGGGCTGGATCCGGATTTCGCCGAAAAGAACGACATCCACATTCACGTCCCGGCCGGAGCCACGCCCAAGGACGGTCCGTCCGCCGGAGTGACGCTGGTCACGGCTCTGTTTTCGGCCCTGACCAATACCCCGGCCAGGAACGATCTGGCCATGACCGGCGAGATCACCCTGCGCGGGCGGGTGATGCCCGTGGGCGGGATCAAGGAAAAGATTCTCGCCGCCGTGGCCCACGGTCTGAAAACCGTGCTGATTCCGGCTCAGAACAAGAAAGACCTGCAGGAAGTCCCCGCCGACCTGCTGCGCAAGATCAAGGTCCGATATGTGGAACACGTGGACGAGATCTGGCCGCTGGTGGTTTCGAAAGAGAAGAAGTAGCCCGAAACGATGCTTCACACGTCAAAAGGCCGCCCCTGGGCGGCCTTTTGACGTTGGCTTCACTTCAGCCACGGTTCCGCAATGGCGACTTCACCCAAGTCAGTCCGGCCCGGGGCCATGTCTGGCGATGTAGGTTTCATTGAGTGATCAGGTTGTCCGTGCTGAGAGAAAATTCCGATATCCGCTACCCTCCGACCCGTCTTTGCTCCTGCCTCAGATATTCCAGAATCTCCTTGCCCATGGGGGTAGCCACCCGCAGACAAGAAAGGTCCAGCTTTGTGTTCAGGTACTGCAAAATCAGCGTTTCGCCCTCAGCGGTGGAGCTGGGGCCAAGACCGGCAAAGAAAAAACCGACCTTTTCCGCTTCCTGGCATATGGTCTCCCCGCCCGCCTGGACCGGGGGAATCTCCAGATAAACCACTTCCGCGATATCCCTTGCCAACAGATCGCGCAGGTGGGCCCGCAGTTCCTGGGCGGTATGTTTCCCGATGCGACGTATAAGGATATCTGCGGTTTCCCAGATTTGGCTTTCACGAACGATGATTTCTCCCAGGCCGGATATTGGTGAGGTGGGCTGGAACACAACGGTTTTTTCCAGTCCGGCAAATATTCTGGCAATCATGTCCTGATGATGGGCAGGGACATGGACCGCGGTCGGCTGAGGAGGATAGAGGTACTTGATGCTGGTCATGCAGCTTTCGCGCTGGGAGACAGCTCCGGTCATGTTCCGAAAAACTAAGGTGGCTGGCATGGCTCCGAGGAGCAGGCCGCAGGGTCGAAACCTGGCTCGTTGCGCGATCAGCTGTGTGGCCTGATGGCTGGTGACTTCGTAGGCCACCAGGCAGCGCAGTCCGATGCCAAGGGTCTCCTGTTCCAGAAAATGGCCCATGCGTACTGCCAGGGAACGGCCCTGGTGGCCGCGCTTGACCATGATCTGGCCGCATTCTCCCACAGGCCATGGATAGCGGCATTGTACGGAGCAGTGTCCCACGACTTCTCCTGTCCGGTCCGCCACGGCCACCGCCGCAAGGTGCCTCCCGGTCCTGTTTTGCTCAATGATCCTCCGTGGCTCGTAACAGGCTGCCAATGGATAGCTTTCCCCGTAAGTCTCGCGAAAGCAGGCTGCCACTCCAGCTGCGTCCTCCGGGCGAAACCGGCGCACCGTATAGTCTCGGGCCGGTTTGTTGGGTTGATCGTCGAGGGGGCCGTTCTTTAGCTCACGGACTCAACTTTCGGGGTTGC
>NZ_JPIK01000008.1 GCF_000717475.1 Desulfonatronum thiodismutans | reverse complement strand
AAGCGTATTTATTCATACGTGAGAGTTTGAACTTTTCGCGGCGACGCAGCAATTGGGAGTTTTTCAACGGACTGATTCCCTGGTCCTACTGGGAAAACTTGGCTCAGCAGAGTAAAATCATGCCGGGAAACCGGCGAAGAACAGGAGAAACTACCATGGCCCCCAAGAGCTTTCCATCAGGCAGAGGAATGAAGTTCACCCTTGTTTTTGCAATGCTCCTTTTTCTGGCTGCCTGTGGCGGCGGGTCATCGGATGGTTCAGGGGGCGGTTCAGGCGGCGGCGATCCCCAGGCCGCGTATCAGCGGGCCGTGGCGGACGCCATGGTGGCCGAGCCCGCGGAGATCGTGACCTCGCTGACCCCCATCGTCGGGTACAATGCCGACCTGATCTGGGAAGGGGAGCCGGGTGCGTCGCGGGTGCTGATGGTTTCCTGGGTGGACGGCGACTACTACGACGATTCCGTGGGGCGGGAGTACACCCTTCCTGGCTGGCTGCGGCTCTGGGTGACGGCGGTGCCGGAAATCCAGGCTTTTTTCGCGCCCAGGCCCTCTTCCCGCGAGACGATCCTGAAACGCAGGGTCGAACAGCTCCTGGGCATGCCTCCGGACACGGCGAACACCAAGTTCGTCGAGGTCTGGGTCAACCCCAACGACCTGGTCCGCCCCTGCCCGGATCCGGAGATCACGGACACGGTTTGCGAACTGGACTTCCCTCCAGCTCGCTTCCAGGAACTGTCCTCGGAATACCGGC
Source organism: Desulfonatronum thiodismutans (assembly GCF_000717475.1). Taxonomy (NCBI): domain Bacteria; kingdom Pseudomonadati; phylum Thermodesulfobacteriota; class Desulfovibrionia; order Desulfovibrionales; family Desulfonatronaceae; genus Desulfonatronum; species Desulfonatronum thiodismutans. Next base: position 36,555 of record NZ_JPIK01000008.1, on the reverse strand, counting down.
AATGGTTCGAGGCCAACCGGGCTTCCAGCTATGGTGGAAGCCCGCCCTATCCCTGGACCCGTCTGGGTTATACCTGCGACTGGTATCACGGACGGGGCTGCGACATCGGACTCAGCGAGTTCGTGATCTGGCCGGGTTCCACCGTGGGCGTCCGGTCGGTCCGAACCACCGTGGATTACCTGAATTGATGTTGTTTTGTTCAAAACAACCAGGGGAGTGCAGCCATGGCGACCGCTGTACGCATATCAGAAGAACTTGCTTCCCAGGCAAAAATGTTCGGGCGTGTTGATCATCGTTCCCTGACGGGCCAGATTGAACACTGAGCGCAAATCGGCAAACAGGTTGAAGGTCACGGACCTGGACCAGACCCCGGGCAGCGCTTTGGAACAGATCAAGCGCAAGGGCTACGCGGACAAATACCGGGCCGAATCCGAAGCCGTCTACCTGATCGGCGTGGAGTTCGAGCGCGAGGAACGCAATATCGTGGGGGTTGAGTGGGAGCGGGGGTGGGGGGGGAAGAGAGGGATGCCGGATACGATTGCTTCCATTGAGAATGTCATTTAATGGTCCAACGTCTGCTATTTGATCGGTTTCCCGAAGCCAGAGAAGCATTAGGGGTTGTCCTCTTTTCAGAGTTTTGGCCACAGACGGAAAAGGCAGACAAAGAAGGACTTTTCTCCAGCTGACTTGGCTGGCGAAAAACACTTTGCGCCGCGGGCGCAGGCAGTTGTTTTAGCCCATTATTTTTTGTCAATGGGCTGAAGCATTCTTCTGTCTGCCTTGTTCGTCCTGCATGGTCTAGCGAAGCGGGTGGCAAAAAAGAAATGTATTTCCATGTCGTTTGGCTGGAAATGCCTTTGCGAGGGCAAACGCCGAATGCTCCCCGAACCCAGTACCGGAAATTGACGAGGGCTTGGCGATATGCGTGATAGCGATCCGAGAGACAATGGCCTTCAAAGCCTGCACCCAATCATCAAAATTGAATACGTTGCATCCACAATTTCCTCTGACCTCGGAAGCAGGCATACTGCTGACCTCGGAGGAAAGAGGCAGTTGGCTGGGACGCATTACATTCTGAAGATGAAAGGATAATTGTTGGTTTTTAGTTTGGTGGTGCTAGCCAAATTAGTTGACGTTAAGGTCTGAAATTTGTGGGGTTGGTTTTTTGTGAGTTCCGGATAATAACATTGTTGGGCGTCAAAATCACACCAATGACCGCTTCAGACACATCTACCAGCACTCCATTCGACGTTCTTGGTACTCGGGCTTACTTTGAGTTTTCAGACGTCTTGGACTACGTCTGGAAGAGTCCAAAGTTGATTGAGCACGAAACTAAGGTGGAACTCGCGAAGGCTGCGGCGTACTTTCCGAATGAGCCCAAGTTGAGGAAGATTCGGGCGCAGCTCGAATTCCCGAAGCTGCAACGAACCTTCCCATACATGATCGCCGTAGGTAATCTCTTCAGTGTGATGTCGCTGTTCGAGTCCTATTTGCTTCTACTAGCTACCGAGCTACAGAGGCCGAGTCAATCGTCCGTCAGGGAAGCAAAAGGCCAAGGGTTAAGCAAGCTGTTCAACTATCTGAAGTCTGTCGGGTTGTCTCCAGCGGCGATCCCGCTGTACGAGCAAATCCAAGCGGCCAAACGAGTTCGTAACTGCTTTATGCACTCTAGCGGCATGTTGTCGTGGTCACGAGACGAGCATGAACTTCGTAGACTACAGACGTCATGTTTGTACCTAAGCTCAGAACATCGAATGAGACGACAGGCAAGAGAAGGAAGTTTCGACGAGCTATCAATTCGGTCAACTCCTCTTGGGGACCGCCTGACAGTCAAGAACCAATACTCCTGGGTCGTATGCGGCTATCTCAGAGACTACTTCGTCGCGCTATGCGGCGAGGCAAAGCGTGTTTTCCCTGTTGTGACGGACAAATCGTGACGCCCAACCCGGCAATCCATCGGACGCTGCGCGATAAAGCCGCGTAGCCCCGGCCCATTAGATTTCTTAAAAACCATGAACGAGATAGCACAGTTACCAGATCCCCCACAATTTTCTGACGAAGAAATGCAAAAATGTCGGGAAAGCGGTGACTTCATGCCTGTGCTTTTTGAATGGTACAAGTTCGTTGGTCATATTTGTATTTTTTTTTCTCAATTACAGAGAGAGTCACCAGCAGTTAGAGAAATTTCACCAATCCACTTTGCCATCCTTACAGGGTTACTAAACCGCTGTGCACGATTGATGTTGTCAAACTTAGCCCTGTCCCATAATGGACGTTTCGGTGAGACCACAGTGCTTTTAGATAGGTGCATTTTCGAATCTTGTCTAAAAGTGAATTGGCTGTGTCATAAAGGAAATGACGAAAGTTTCCAACGGTATTTGGCGGGTGGGCTAAAAACAGAAATCGAACTTGAAAAAATAATAGAGGGAAACATCGCAGAACGAGATGGTGGCGAAATTCTGAATATAGAAAAGCGCATGCTTTCATCTATCGAACGACACATTAACGCAGCAGGATTAAGTCGCGAAGAAATTACTGAATCTAAAAATCTACCAGATGTTTCAGCGATGTTGCGTGATTTAGGTCATGATAGACTAATATACGTAGTTGCACAACGACTAGGCTCTCATCATGTGCATGGTACATGGCCAAGCTTGCTACTGCATTATCTTGAAATTGATGATAGTGGCGGTTTTTCTCTCAGAGATCACGATTGCAAAACACACCAAAATCAATTTGTAATGATTCCACTACAGGTTTTGGGTGCGGTTAGGTCATATATCGGTTACCTAATCGAGGACGAAGAAGCCGAGGAAATTGTGGGTTTATTGGATTCTATCCAAGAAGAAATATTGAGTATCAATAGCAAAATGGCTGGGAAGGATTTTCAGAGTGCAGAATAAATCTAACAAGGCCGTAAACTCGGACACATTTTTCGTTCGCTGCGCTCACTACAAATGCGCCGGTCACCGCTGACGTTAGACCTTGACCGAACCAATTCACACTCGTAAGGCAATTTCCCTCAATGGACATCCCGCGAATATTCAATATCACCGAAAGTGCCCACCGCATCCACAACCCGATCACACCTGAAAAGCTCGCCACTCTCGGCGCGGCGCTGCGTCTGGAGTCGGGGGCCCGAGTGCTCGACCTCGGCAGCGGTTCGGGGGAGATGCTGTGCACCTGGGCACGCGATCACGGCGTCATCGGCACCGGCATCGACATGAGCCGGTTGTTCACCGAGCATGCGAAACTTCGTGCTGAAGAACTCGGCGTCGCGGATCAAGTCAGGTTCATCCATGGCGATGCCGCCGGATATGTCTCCGGCGAGAAGGCCAGTGTGGCAGCCTGTGTCGGCGCCACCTGGATCGCCGGGGGAGTTGCCGGCACTATCGAGCTTCTGGCGCGGAGCCTGCGCACCGGAGGGATCATCCTCATCGGCGAGCCCTACTGGCGGCAGTTGCCGCCGACGGAAGATGTTGCCAAGGGGTGTCTTGCCAACTCTATCTCCGACTTTCTCATGCTCCCGGAACTTCTCGCGTCTTTCGGCCGCCTCGGCTACGACGTCGTTGAAATGGTTCTGGCTGACCAGGACGGCTGGGACAGATACGAGGCGGCCAAGTGGCTCACCATGCGCCGCTGGCTTGAAGCCAATCCCGGCGACGAGTCAGCCGAAGAGGTTCGCGCCCAACTGACCTCGGAACCCGAGCGCTATGCCGCTTACACGCGCGAATACCTGGGTTGGGGTGTGTTCGCGCTGATGCCGCGGTGATGATGAGGGGATACGATAGCCCATGGCAACGCCCTGGGACGGAGAGGGAGCTGAGGTAGGTCGCCCTTACAGGGCTCGTCTGCTTTTCCATCGTTCTCCCAGGGCGCTGCCCTGGGCTATAACATGTCGCCCCTTTGGGGCTGAAATCAAGCCCTGAAAGGGCGAAACAAGTACAGCCCAGGGCAGCGCCCTGGGATATTAATGAGATATTTTTCCAGCCCTGAAGGGGCGGCCTAAAAGGGTGAGGCTCATCAAAAATGCGTAATGCCCCCGACGGAAATGTTCCAACAAGAATAGTCCTGAAAGGGCGATCCTCATGGCAATTCAAAAATGTCATAACAGTCCGTTGAAAAATCCCCAATTGCTGCGTTGCCGCAAAAAGTTCAAACTCTCACGTATGAGTAAATACGCTTCGACCTTGAACTTTTTTTGCTCCTTGCACTTGGGGTTTTTGAACGAACTGCCGGAAAATGACTTTTTCAACACTCAGATATCAACGTATCACCGGAGAACGTCATGAAAAAGATGATCTTGCTGCTGCTTGCCGTCGTGGTGTCGGGTTGGGTCCAGGCTTCGGAGCGGCCGGACGCCTTTGTGGAAATCAGGGAGGTGATTCCGGATGCGATCATGGATATCCGGTATTTCACCGAGCACAATTTTGTCGGCGCGCGGGTGGACGGCTATGAGGCCCCCAAGTGCTATCTGACCAGGGAGGCGGCCCAGGCCCTGGCCGGAGTGCGGGCGGACCTCGCGCCGTTCGGCTTTGGGATCAAGATCTACGACTGCTTCCGGCCCCAGCGGGCCGTGGACCATTTTGTCCGCTGGGCCAGGGACGTGGACGACACGGCCACCAGGACGGAATTCTATCCGACCGTGGACAAAAGAAACCTGTTCCGGGACGGCTACATTGCCGAAAAATCAGGACACAGCCGGGGCAGCACCGTGGACCTGACCATCGTTGAACTGCCGCCCGCGGACCAGCCCGCGTTCATCCTGGGCCAGACGGAGCAGCAGGATTGCTTCCTGCCCGCGGACCAGCGCTTTCCGGACAACGGTATCGACATGGGCACGGGGTTTGACTGTTTCCACGAAATCTCCCACCCGGAGAACCCCAACCTGAACGCCCAGCAACGCCTGAACCGGCTGCTGCTCAAGACCCTCATGGAAAAACACGGCTTCAAGTACTACGACAAGGAATGGTGGCACTTCACCCTGGCCGACGAACCGTTCCCGGACACCTATTTCGACTTTGTGGTGGAATAGGCGGCAGCCTCTTCCATATTTTTCTAGAAGATAGCCACCCATGACCCCACGCGCTGATTCCGATCGCATCCTGCATGCCGTGGACGACAAGCCGGGCTGGGGGCTGTCGCTGCTTTTGGGTTTGACCCATGTTTCCCTGATTTTCGACGGGATCATCTTCTTGCCGATCATGATCGGCAAGGCCACCCACACACCGCCCGAACAGGTCGCCTTCGTCACCTTTGCCACGATCCTGGTCGCGGCCCTGGGCACCTTGATCCAGACCCTGCGGGTGGGGCGAATCGGTTGCGGGTTCGTGCTCTTCATGGGCTCTTATTCCGCCTTTCTGGCCTGCACCCTGAGCGCGATCCGCATGGGCGGGCTGGAGCTGATGGCCACCATGACCCTGCTCAGCGCGCCGGTGGTCTTTTTCTACTCCTACTTCCTGCGGTTTTTACGCCACATCGTCACCCCGCAAATCGGCGGGATCATGATCATCCTCGTGGCGCTGAGCCTGATGCCCATCGCCATCGAGCTGTGGCAGGGCGGCTTTCCGGATCGGCCCGGATTCGGCTCGTATCCCAACTATGTCGTGGGTGTGATCACCATGGCCGTCCTGGTGCTGCTGATGCTGTTCGGTAGTACCACGCTGCGACTCTGGACTCCGCTGCTGGGCCTGGGCGCGGGATGCGCGGCGGCTTGGTTTTTCGGGATTCTCCAACTCGACCAGGTCCTCTCCGCGCCCTGGATCGGGCTGCCCAGGTGGGCCTGGCCCGGGCTTGAACTCAACCTGGGACTGACCCATGTGCCCCTGCTGGCCGCATTTGTCATGGCCGCGCTGGTCAGTGCCATGGAAGGCACCGGGAACATCATGCTCGTGCAGCAGTTTTCGCTCCGCCGGTTTCGCAAGGTGGACTACCAGCAGGTTCAGGGCGGGCTGTACGGCGACGCCGCGGCCAAGGCCCTGGCCGGAGTGAGCGGGGCCGCGCCGGTGGCCACGTTCTGCGACAACCTGCCGCTGCTCAAGATGACCCGGGTGGCGTCCCGCCGCGTCGGCCTGATGGGCGCGGCCATCCTGTTCGCCCTGGCCTTTCTGCCCAAGATTTCCGGTTTTCTGCTGGACCTGCCCGCCCCGGTCATCGGTGGAATGCTCGTGGTCATCTGCGGGATGCTTTTTGCCGCGGGCATCGGTCTGATCATCAGTTCCGGGCTGGATTTTCAAATCGGCCTGATCCTGGGGTTGTCTTTGTGCACCGGGCTCGTGGCCGAAACCCGCAGCTTCTTTCCCGACGTGATGCCCGTGGCCCTGGCCCCGATGCTCCAAAACGGCGTGGCCATGGGTGGGTTCGTGGCCATGTTCATGAGTCTGTTGCTGGTCCTCTTTCCCAAGCCCCGCAAGACCTTCCGGCTTGCGCCGCGATCGGAGGAAATGCCCAGGCTGCTGGCCACGCTGGAGGATGTTCGACATGAATTCAGGATGAGCGACGGAAGCTTTCATCGCCTGCGCCTGGCCTGCGAGGAGACGTTCGGTCATCTCTGCGAGCACATCGCCGACGGGGACGAGACCTGCCTGTTCGACATTCAGCGCAGGGAAGACGGAATGTTCGTGGAAATCATCTGCGGTTCACGTGTCGAAGACGTGGACCATTGCCCGCCACCCGTCCACCCCTCCTGCGCCAACGAAGCGGAACTGTCGCGGCTGGGGCTGTTCCTGCTGGCCAAGACGGCCCGCGACGTCCTGCACTACAATCTCTCGGGAAACACCTACATCACGTTCTTCATTGATGATTGATCCAGGGAGCGGGGCAAACCTGTTCTCAGCAAAATCCACTCATCGGTGATATTTCGTCTCCGCGTTGCATGGCGGGCCTCCTGTGGAGGCTGAAAGAGTGGAAAAGCGGCAACCGTCCGTGGTCCGTGGCCGTGGACACCTGGAAGCGACAAGGCCCGCAATCCCGAGCCGCATGGCATCGCAGCGCCCTCCCCCCTGTTCGTGCGATCTGAGATGGATTATTGTTAATCCAGAAAGAAGCAAGCCGGCAGCTTCCGACGGATATGTTGGCGCCGCCAACGAACCTGGCGCAAACAGCGTGGCCACTTCCTTATGGTGCTTAATTTCAATACTTTGAAATTAAATGTTTTTCGCATGGCACGATTAGTGATCATTAAACGATCATCGCCTTTCACCCATCAACCAAGGAGACGCCAAGATGATGCCCCATGTTGGTATGCAGGCCAAACGTTGTTTCATCCCCTTGTGGGCGCTGCTGTTTGCTATCCTGGCCTTGTCCGGGTGCGGCGGCGGCGACGGCGAAAGTCCGTACGCATCGAATCCGGAAATGGACCGGGCCGTTGCCGGTGTCCGAACGTCCCTGGAAAACGCCCTGGGCAACACGGTTCCCTCACTGAGCGTTCTGATCCAGACCCCGGAGGGCGTCTTCTTCAGCGGTTCGTCGGCCCCCGGAGCGCGGCGTGTCTCGCCGAATACATATTTTCGCTTTGCCAGCAACACCAAGAATTTTACCGCGGCCGCCATTATGAAAATGCATCAGGACGGTTGGCTCAACTATACGGATCGGATCGTGGACCGCATTCCCGGCGGCGACATGGCCTACGTGCCGGAAGACCCTTCCTGGAATATTCCCTACAAGAACCGCGTCACGATCCGCCAACTCCTGCACCATAACGCCGGGGTGTACGACGTGGCCAACGATCCGGTCCCGGGATGCGACGGGTTGCCGTATGTGGGATGGATGGAGGAGCAAAACCCCGATCACCAGTTTACCTCCACCGAACTCGTGGAGCAAAACGTCATCCACAACCTCTCCTCTTTTCCGCCGGGCACGGCCAATTACAAATACAGCAACACCGGCTACACGATCCTGGGCGAAATCATCGCCCGGGTGTACACGCAGCGCAGCGGCGCTCCCAGGACCTACACGGACTATCTGCGCGACCACGTCCACGGCCCCACGACCCCTGTTCCGCTGAACCTGCATTTTCCCTACCTGGCCGCGGACAAACGCCTGCCAACGCCCTCGGTCTGCGGGACGGTCCATGCTCCGGAGGGCGAGGTGGTCGAGATGTGCGCGGACAACATGAGCGCCAATGTGGCCGAAGGCAACGGGTACGGAACCATGACCCACCTGAACGCCTACCTGCGCACCCTGCTCAAAGGGCAAAACATCCTCACAGCGGAAAACGTGGCGAAGATGATGACCGACGCTTCCGCGGCCCAGCCCAGGTATGCCCTGGGAACCCAACACACGGACAACCTCGGGTATGGACATACCGGCGCGACCCACGGCTATCTGTCCCTGATGGCTTACGATCCGTCCGTCGATGTTTCCGTGATCGTCCTCCTGCCGTTATGGGACTTCTCTTCCGGTTGGGAATCCTTCATGAAATGCTACCAGTCCATGCTCTGCGTCGGCTGGGACGCCCGAGCGGCCCTGGGATATCCCGGCAGGCCGCAAGGGGCCGCATGTCCGGGTGGATGAGGATGTTCCGCTTGCGACAACGCGAAAGGCAAAGCATTCCGTAGTGGCGGGGTTTGTGTTTCCGCTGGAGCGGCTTGGTCACGCAACGCCGCCGTTCAACCCAATGCAACCAGGAGAAGGGTATGCAGCCAAAACACTATGATCGGTTTTCTTCACTCAAGATGGTTCCGGCCGTCAAGCGGTATGTCTCCCTTGTCGCGCTCATCGCGCTGCTTCTTGTGCCGGCCTGTGGCGGGGGCGGGGGCAACGGGCAGGTAGCCTCGTCCCGGTCTTATGAGAACGGCCGTGCCGTTCGAACTGTTTCCGGAACGTACTGGGTCCTGGATTTGGCGGGCTCCTGGCTGGAGATGGGTCGCCAGTATGGAGGCTTGATGGGGCCGGAACTGCGTCGGTTTCATTCCGAAATAACGCGGGATATAATTGCCCGGGGCATATCCGAGGAAGAACAGAAGAGCACGGCGGCCGATTTCAGCAGCGGGCTCTCCTCGCAGTTGCGGGAGCTGCTTCTCGGCATCAGCCAGACCTCCGGCCTGACTTTTGATGAGACACTGGTCCTCAATGCCGGCATGCTGTTGCTGAGCAACGCGATCCTGGGCGGAGAGCCGCCCAGTGCATGCAGCGGCATTGGCGTCTGGGACGGCTACACCAAGGACGGAACCCTGATCTTCGGCCGCAACTGGGACATCGACCGAAAGGCCATGAGCCGGTACATGCGCTATCTGGCCGTGGTCGTGTTGCATCCGCTGGAAGGCAACGCCCTGGCCAATATCCACCCCCTGGGCAATGTTTATCTGGAAACAGGGATGAACAGCCGGGGCCTGTTCATTGAGCTGAACAACGGCGAGTATTCCGACCCCACGGAGCGTGACGAGCGCGAGGACACGAGCTCGGTTTTGGTCACGGTGCTCAATCGCAGCGACAACGTGCGGCAGGCCGTGAACATGCTCAAGCGCATTCCCGCCGACTTGTCCTACATTCTGCAGATCGCGGACCCGACCCATGCCGTCTCCCTGGAGCGCCCCACGTTCGACGCCAGGGTCCGCCCGGCGGACGATCGCGGCCTGATCGTCGCCTACAACAGTTTTGTCCCCCCGTATCCGGCGCACTGGCGGGGCAGGGTCGCTCCGCCGAAACCCTCCTCCATTGACCCACGCTACGACAACATGCTCCGGCTGGCCCAGTCCCCGGCGTACAAGGGTTTGTTCACGCCCCAGGCCATGATGGAGTTTCTGGAAGTCCCCATGGAAGAGGGCGGCGCCTACCACCCCGGCACGGTGGTGCAGGTCGTGGCCGTACCCGCCGAACGAACGATCTGGCTGCGAGGATGCGACTACGCGGACTGGGAACGGGTGCCCCTGGGTGAGTTTTTCGACGGCAGGCAATGAGGATTGTGTCGACCACCGTGAACGTTTTTTTCCGTAACAGTCCTTGTCCAGCCGGGTCGGCATCAAACCTCGAACCCTTTTCTTGGCATGGAGGAGAAGAACGTGTCGCCACGCTGTTTCATCACCGTCATGTTCCTGCTGGCAAGTATCGCGACGGCCTCGCCGTCCTGGTCCCTGTCCGCGGACCTGGAGCGATTGCGGGCCCGGGGAACCCTGCGTGTGGCAGTCGTGGACATGGACATTGCGCCTTTCGTCTTCCGCGAAAATGGCGAACTGCGCGGCGCGGACGTGGACCTGGCCCGGGGCTTTGCGCAAAGCATCGGCCTGGAGGCCGTGTTCGTGCCAGCCGGCGACACCTATAGCCAGGTCGTCCGGGCTGTGGCCGAGGGACGCGCGGATATCGGGATCAGCGAGCTGAGCAAGACCATGGAACGGGCTCAGACCGTGCTTTTCAGCCGTCCCTATTTCATTTCCGGAATCACCCTCGTCGTGAACCGGCTCAGCGAGGCCCGTCTGCGCGGCCTCCGGCCTCGCGATGGGCCGGAGGCGGACAAGGGCGGCCGCGAGGATCTGCCTGGGCTTTTGAACGACCCGCGCCATGTCGTTGCCACCATGGGCGGGTCAATCCAGGACCAACTGATGCTCTCCTTTTTCCCATCGGCTATCCCGCGCACGACCAAGACCTGGCAACAGGCAGTGGAACTGGTGGTTGCCGGGAAAGTGGACGCGGCCGTCGTGCCGGACCGCGTCCACCGGCTCATGGTCCATCAAAACCCGGAAACGGACTACAAGGCCCGGGCCGTTCCCTTGCTTGCCGACCCCCTGGTGATCGCCGTCCACCCCGGCGCACCTGACCTGCTGCGCCTGGTCAACGACTATCTCGACGTCACCGAACACCAGCGCGAAACCAGTCTTGCCTCGCTGCTTCAACGCTATCTGGACCATGTTCCAACGGCGCACGTCCGGCCAGGGCAGGACATCGCGCTTGACCCGGAACCGGCGGCCCTCCCGGAAGCCGATACGCTTTGGCCGCTGCTGGCGGCCATGCATGCCGGGGCTTTCGTCCTGTTCTGGCTGCTGGTGATCCGTCGGGAACGGGACAAGCATTGGCTGCTGAGTCCGTGGGCCGTGGTCCTGGGCATGGTCCTCGGCGGGGCTACCGGAAGCCTGCTGCCATCTCCGGCCATGTTTGCCGGCCCCCTGGCCGGACTGTTCATCCGCTTCTGGCAGCTCTGCGTCCTGCCGATCATGATCACCGCGGTGGTCACCAGCATCTACCGCCTGCTCGTGGGCGGGACCAATTCCGCTTTGGTCCGTCGGCTGCTTGTGGTCCTGCCCGGCGCCTTGCTGTTGGTCGCGACCCTGGGCGTGCTCCTGGGAGTCTGGGGCCGTCCGGGCGTGGATTTTTCACCGCTTGCCCAGCAGGTTCTGATCCAAAGCATGCCCGAGGTCATGGAGCACTCTGGCAGGCAGGATGTATTCGAGCAGTTGATGCACATGGCCAAGTCCATCGTGCCCGGCAACGTGCTCGCTCCGGTTGTTCATAATCAGGCCCTGGCCGTGCTGTTCATCGCCCTGTTTTTCGGGGTCATGCTGACCCGCTGCCGCGTCGAGGCCAGACAGTCCGTGGTCAACGTCCTGGACGCGGTGCAGGGCGTGTTCACCGGAATGGTCCGGGCCTCCCTGTATCTGCTGCCAGCGGCCCTGTATCTGCTGACCCTGGACTTCACGGCCCGCATGGGCATGGAGATGCTTGGCTCGATTTTCCGGCTGACCGGCCTGATGGCCCTGGCCCTGATCCCGCCTCTGATCTTCGGCGTGGCCGCGTTGCGATTCAGGCTGAACCAACCCTTCAAGACCCTGGTCAACCGATTTCTGCCCATGATCCTGCTGGCCTTTTCCACCCGGAGCAGCGTCGTGGCCATGCCTCTGGGCATGGACGCGCTGCGTGGGCTTGCCGACAGGCAGCCCGGGATGCCGCCCGGACTCGATCAGGACCAGGCCATGGCTGCCTTCCCTCTGTTTTTAATGGCCTGTCATTGCGGGTTCACCATCTTCTTCTGCCTGGTTCCCATATTTATCGGCCAGGTCTTCCAGGTGGAGTTCACGCTTGCCCAGTACGCGTTCATCGTCTTCGGCGCGGCCCTCAGCGCCGTGGCCGCCACCGGGGCCCTGGCCATGTCCCATGTTCTGCTTCTGCCCATCATCTGCGACCCCCTGGGCCTCCCGGTGGAGCCCGCGATCCTGGTGGGCTACGCCCTGCTGACCGTCATGACTCCGTTCTCAGCCGCGGTCCAGACCTTGTTCAGCAGCGGCCTGACCGCCCTGGTCGTTGCAAACCAGACCGAACTAGCCGACTCCGCCAGCATCGTTGGCAGTGCCAACGAATTGGGCGCAAACAGCGAAGCTTGATCTAGCTGGCAATTATTTGCAACATGCTGGAATTGTATTGTTTACTTCATGGCATGGATCGTGCTTTATATAGAAGAACATCAACAACAAACCACGGAGGTTTCTCATGAATATCTGGAGCAGAAAAATTTGGGCAATAACGGCAATGGCGGCGCTGGGTTGCCTGTTGACCATCGGGACGGCCGGGGCGTGGAAGCAAGAGGATCTGGACAAGCTGCTGGACACGAATGCGGGCAGTGGCTGCGACCTGTCCGGAGCATTGCTGTATGGGGCGGATTTGTCCGGGGCGGATTTGGCGGGGGCCAATTTGTTCGGGGCGCAGTTGCCTGGGGCAAACCTCTCCGGGGCCAACCTGACCCGCGCAAATCTGCATCAGGCCAATCTGGACGGCGCAAACCTCTCCGGAGCCAACCTGACCGGCGCAAACCTGGTGTGGGCCACGTGGACCGACGGCAGACAGTGCGCCAATGAGTCCATCGGCGAGTGCAAGTGAGTGGATCTCAGCCGAGTACAAAACGTGATTTTTGCACTCGGCAGTGGTCAGTGACTTGTGGCTTGTGCTCCGTAAAATAACAACAGGTTGCCGGAAGACTTTGAGGCGTTTGCTTCGGTAATCAGGGTCGGCGCTTCGGTATTGAAACAGGAATAATTATAAAACACTTTTCAGCGTTTTCGATTCCGATCCCGATTCCGACCCCGACCCCGGCAACAGCATTACTCTGTGCTGAACAGTTACCCTACAACCCAGGGGAGAAAACGAACATGCAGCGCAACATCAAAACACACACGACAATCGTGGCCATCACATTGACGCTCTGCCTGGTCGGGATGGTCATGACCAGCTCGGCTTTCGCCCAGGGGTGCGTGAATAATGGAGATGGGACACTGACGGATGCAAAAAACAGGATCATGGTTCGGGAATCGTGCTGGCCGGATAATTGGGAAAGCTGCATGCAAGTTACTTCCAGCCTGGTTATTGCTGGGTATAGCGACTGGCGAGTCCCAAGCAATGATGATTACTATGCCCTGGTTAAATCTCCCTGCTTAAAAGAGTATCCATTGAATGAGTCAGGATGGACATGGTCATCGACTACAGACCCTCATGATGATACTTATGCATATACAATAAATCTTAAGAGTCCTGCAGCTATGCCGATTGAACATAAAAAAGATACTAATGAATGCATAGCCATTCGTAAGTTTTGATTGATGACTGGATAATTTTTTCACGTGATAAAATAATCTTTCCATAAAGGATACATGCCATGATCAAGTTGAATACATCCCTGCTTGCAATTATTGTAATAACTATACTGCTTTGCCTGCCAAACTCATTCATCCATGCGCAAAATGCAGATTCACAACCGGAAAGGACCCATTGTGAACTGTGTTATGAGTCTTGTTATTCAGTGTGGCCAAATGATCGCAAAAAATGCAAGGATTCGTGCGAACGCTTCTGTTCCGCGCCCCAGTCCGACCTGACCAAGAGTGTAACCATTCCACCGGAAGACCCGTGCGTGGCCTGCATGTGGGCATGCAAGCAAAAGCAGCCTCTAAACATGCCGCTGCCAGGAGACAGGGATTGTATGGAAGAATGCTTTAGAAGCGCTTGCAGCGATTAACACGTTACCTGGTGAAAAAGTCATTTTGCACCAGGCACTGGTCACTGAACAGTGGTTGGCAACCAGTGTTTAGAGGCCGGTAAAATAAATTTGTGGTTTGGAGTTCAAAAGATACTTTATTCAGCAGACGGTATTTTTGCACTGACCTCATCAATCTTCAACACTTCCGAGATGAAACCGAAAGGGGAACCATCATGAATACGTGGAGCAGAAAGATTTGGGCAATAACGGCACTGGCGGCATTGGTCTGTCTGCTGGCCATGGGCCAGGCCGGGGCGTGGGTCGAAGAGGATCTGGCAAAGTTGCTGAACATGAAGGAGTGCGAGGAGTGCGACCTGTCCGGAGCTGACCTGTCTGGCACGAACTTGCACTACGCCAAGCTTTCCCGGGCCAATCTGTCCGGGGCGAACCTGTCCCGCGCCAAACTCTACCGCGCCAATCTGTATAACGCCGACCTGAGCGGAGCTGATCTCGGAAGTGCGGAGCTGATCAACGCAAGCCTGCTCGCCGCAAACCTGCGGGACGCAAAAAACGTGGACAGCGCGAATTTCGCGAATGCCGACCTGAGCGCAGCCACATGGACGGACGGCAGACGATGCAAGCCAAAGTCTATGGGTGAATGCAAGTGAACATATTTTATCGACAACAATCAAGCCACGGGAAGGTTAAGCGCGCACGGCATCATCATAACATCCGTGACAATCCTGACCATTACATTCATGCTCTGCCTGGCGGGGTTGCCTGTTAAAGGTGTAGAGCCAACATTGGCCTGAGAGAAACGACAACACCAAACCAAAATGAGGAATGCCATCATGCGCATTTTCACACCAATTCTCTCAATTATTTTTACAATCTTCGTCTCTTCTGCAGAAATAGCATACAGTGATCAAGAAAAAAATGCTTGTCTTGCTCAATGCAGCACAAGACCATATTGCAATTTATGCTGCACAAGCGATAATTGTGAGGAGATTTGTCAACAACTTATAATTGATTCTGGATATGAAGACCATAGATAATTTCATGGTGCATTTTATGATTGTATATATAATTGTGAAAAATCCTCTTTCTTTAGAAATTTGTATTGTATATAATTTTTTAAATATTTTACATTTTTAAACAAGGAGATTAATATGCAAATAATTATGATTATTTTCGCTACTTTGTTTTTCACGTTCCCACTTGCTTCACCATCTTCAGCCATGACGGACAAACAGAAAGCGGAATGTCGATTAGCATGCGGAATCTCCGTCGGGTGCAAAAATTGCTGTGAGGGCGGATGCGAGCATTATTGCGGATATCTTGTGAATGTTTTGAAAAAATATAATGGCGACCTTGAAGGATGCATCAGATCTTGTGGATACAATCCAGCATATTTTTACATGGATGCTTGTGTGAAACCGCAAATAAACTAGGTTCGTGTGCATCGAGACCACCATGGTCGGATCCGCGTCCTTCGAAAAGGCCGTGTCCGCGGGCAACGATCAATTCCTGGAAGCCCTGCCCTTCTTCATCAGCGATTCCATGAATGAGAAAGCCTCGGAAGGCTACGCGATCATCGACATCGACGACGCCCGGCGGTCCGGGATCATGCCCATCAGCGAAGCGTTATGATTTCATGAACAGGACCGGTAGAGTCATTTCCATATTTGAAAGACATTCTCCGGCATGGCCTCGCGATAGAATGAAAAGCATCATGGCATACATCGTGTTTCAGTCCTGGGGGCTGCCCGGGGCATTCAAACAATTTAAAAGTGGCTTAACCACTGAACCGGAGGAAATGATGGGAGAAAAAAAACTGATTAACGGTGTCTTATGTTTTGTGTCAGGTGTCCTCTTTGCCTCAATCGTCTTGTTCTGCCTGGTCACTGTGCCGAAGGCCGATGCCGATTCCGGAATAAGCTGCATGCGAACCAACCTGAATGCCTGGGGATACAGAAACACGATACCCAACTCAACCATTGATATTGCTTATGAGATTCCAGGATGTATAAGAAGCTATGGTTACACTATAAATAATGTTTATATACAAAATGGCATGGTCGTGGTTAACTACACAATGCCGAGTACCAAATCGAAAGACATGGGTGCCGGCGATACGACGAGCGGCATTGTCCCCTTTTAAGAGGTCAGTGCAAAAAGTCCCTGGAGCCGATGCCAACGCTTCAAAGTCTTCTGGCAACCTGTTTTTCCCCATTAACGGCTGAGCCTGAAAGCCCCACAACATAAGGACATCTCATGCGACTTCGTTTGACCAGTTTATTCGTCATCGTTTGGTTTGCCTTCCTTGGCCTTGGCTCCGTCGCCGCCAAAGCCACGGGCGTTCTGGTCCGTGAACTGGCCAGGACGGAAGCGAGCTGGGATGGAGCATTGCTGCCGTCCTATCCGGAAGGACAGCCGGAGATCCGTATTCTGAGCATCACAATTCCGCCTGGAACAAAGCTGCCCGTGCACCAGCACCCGGTCATCAACGCGGGCATCCTGCTCAGCGGTCACTTGCGGGTACATACCCTGGACGGCCAAGTCCTGGACTTGAAAGCCGGGGAGGCCATTGTCGAAGTGGTCGACACCTGGCACTGGGGCGAAAGCGTGGGCGACGAACCCGCGCACATCGTGGTCTTCTATGCCGGGACAGCGGACCTGCCCATCACCCAAACACGGGAATAGGTTGCGCTCCTTCCGGAAAAAACCGGATGGAGAGCATTACCGGCAACTCCTCAACTTCAAAGGGAGGTTCAGTCATGCAAACCTTGGGATTCCGTATGGTCAAGGCTTTCACCTGGCTCCTGGCGGCAGCCGTTTCTCAGGCGTGGGCCGGAACAGCCGCCGCATCTGATCCGTCGCTTGAGGTCTCGGACATGCACGCCACGGCCTTCAGCTACTTTTTCCAGGACGGGGACATGGATTTCCACTTCGGCAACCTGGTTCTGGGGTCGGCGGTCAACGGGGGGTGGAAATAGGGGAGGCCTTTCACGCGGCCTCGCGCATCGACATACCCGGCTGATGGAGCTATCAAACACAACTCAACGGAGTTGGGAGTTGCCACGCGTCCTCATCAAGACCCTCCGTGCGGCCCCGCCGACGGCTGGCAGGCCCAGAGGGCTAGGGCGATGCCCCGTTTGGTCGTGAACGGGCTCGCATCGCACCTGGCGGACCACCTGTCCGAAAAGCATAGAGAGTCCACTATTATCCAACAGGATACATCATGAACACCACCGAAGACGACCACGAATCGCTTTCTCCGCGGCTGGAGCAGCTTCTGACCATCATGGAGCATATCTGCAATGATTTGGCCTGGGGGCGGTATGACCGGGCCGGGGAGCTGTTCGAGCTGACCCGGAACGCGGAGTACCCTTCACCGGTGGCCAAGCTGGCCGAGTCCTTCGGTCTGATGCTGGTCAAGGTGGAGGCCCGGGAGTACCGACTGGAGGGGATGGTCGCGGAGCTGCGGCGGGTCGGCGACGAACTGCGTGATGCCAGGCGGCGGCTGCTGCTAGAGAACCAGGGGCTGAAGCAGGGCTTGGTTGAGCGGTATTCCGCCAAAAGGATCGTGGGTCAAAGCCCGCCCATGCGGACTGTTCTGGGTCAGGTGGAGCGCATCGCGGATACCTCCATCAGCGTCCTGATCACCGGCGAAACCGGCACGGGCAAGGAACTGCTGGCCAAGGCCCTGCATTACAATTCCCCGCGCAAGGCCGGTCCGTTCATTGCCCTGAACTGCTCGGCCGTGCCGGAAACCTTGTTCGAGCGGGAACTGTTCGGCATCGAGAAGGGCGTGGCCACCGGGGTGCTGATGCACCGCGGCCTGCTGGAGCAGGCCCAGGGCGGAACCCTGCTGCTGGATGAAATCGCGGACATGCCCTTGTCCTGCCAGGGCAAGCTGCTCCGCGTTCTGGAAGAGCGGGAACTGACACGGGTGGGGGGTACGCGGGTTCTGCAACTGGATGTCCGGATTCTTGCCGCAACGAACAAGGACATGACCCTGGCCGTCCAGAGCGGCGCGTTTCGCGGTGATCTGTTCTTCCGGCTGAACGTGATGTCGCTGCATTTGCCGCCACTGCGCGAGCGCCGGGAAGACATCGTGCCGCTTACGCGGCACTTTCTGGATCTGCACTCCCGGAGCATGGGCCGGGATCAGCCTCGCCTGGCCAAGTCCGCCCTGGAGGCTCTGGCGAGTTATGATTGGCCGGGAAATGTTCGCGAGCTGAGCAACGAAATGGAACGCCTGGTGGCGCTGTCTTTTGTCGACGAAATACACATCGAGGATCTGTCGCCCGGAATCCGCGGCAATCAGGAGCGTGAACCAGCGGCGACCACGAGCGTCGCTTTGGACCTGGGCCAAGTCCGGGCTCGTCCCTCGAAATCGCCCGAATTGGCCGAGCCGCCTGCAGCTCCCGAACCGGCCGGATCGACTTGCATTCCTTCCCGCGAAGCTAGTTCGGTTCCCCCCATTGTCACGGTCCCCGTGAGTTTGCTCGCAACCGAAAAAATGCTCATCCTGAACGCCTTGCGCTCCACGCAAGGCAACAAGACCCAGGCCGCCAAAGTGCTGGGCATAAGTCGCGAGGGGCTGCGCAAGAAGCTGAAACGTTTGGGCATCACGGAATGACCGTCCCGGAAATGCGGAGCTTGGCGACCATTCTCCCAACGGAAACCATCCCTGTCCCGCGGACCAAAGTACCGGAAACAACCTGCAACCCGGAGCAATGATGCGGATCTGTTTTCTCGGCGTCGGCGAGGCATTTGACGAGCTCTACCCAAACACCTCCCTGCTGGTTTCCTTTCCCAATCCGGACGGCGATGCGCATGTGCTGCTGGATTGCGGGTTCACGGCCCCGGCGGCCTACTACCGCCATGCTCCGGATGACGCGCGGACATGTTCCGCCCTCGACGCCGTCTGGATCTCTCATTTTCATGGAGACCATTTTCTGGGCCTGCCGCTGCTCTTGCTGCGTTTCTGGGAAGAGGGACGGACCCTGCCCCTGACCATCGTCGGTCAGGCCGGGGTTGAGGAAAAGGTATGGGCCGCCTTTGAGTTGGCTTACCCAGGATTCCGGCCTCGCCTGCAATTTCCCGTGTGCTTCCTGGAGGCGGTCCCCGGCGAGGTGATCCATGTCGCCGGGGCGCGGTGGAGTTTCGCGCTGGGCGATCACAGTGCCGTGACGCCGTGTCTGGCCGTGCGGCTGGATCGGGACGGACAATCGGTGGTTTACAGCGGGGACGGTCGGCCCAGCCCGGCCACGGCGGAGCTGGCCCAGGGCGTGGACCTGCTCGTCCACGAAGCCTATGGTCTGGACCCAGACACCCCAGGACATGGCGGGGTTCCCGGTTGCCTGAAGCTGGCCCGCGACGTCCGGGCCCGCAATCTGGCCTTGGTGCACGTCAACCGCCGGGTACGGCAAGAAAGCGCGGGAGTCATCCGGGCCATGCTTGCCCAGGCCATGGGCGGGCACGGTGTCCTGCCCGAGCCCGGCGACGTGATCACGCTGGAGCGCGCCTTGGACCATGGCTGACCCGCGAAACGCGGCGCTCGCATCCGTTGCGCGCCCCATGGCCTCCAAACGGGAAATCTTCGGCTGGGCCATGTTCGATCTGGCCAACCAGGCCTATACCACGCTGATCATCACCGTGGTCTTCGGGGTGATCTTCACCCGGGTGATCGTGGGCGACGGTCCGGACTACCGCCTGGGAAACCTGCTTTGGAGCGTTTCCCTGGCCGTGAGCTACGCCCTGGTGATCCTCATCGCCCCGATCTGCGGGGCGATCATGGACCATGCCGCGGTGAAGAAGCGGTTTCTGTTCGCCAGCTACCTCCTGACCGTGATTTCCACGGCCTGCCTGTACTTCGTCGCCCCAGGGCAGATCGCCCTGGCCATGACCCTGATCATCGTCTCCAATTTCGGCTACGCAGTGGGGGAATCCTTCATCGCCGGGTTCCTGCCCAGCCTGGGGCCGCCGGAAAAGCTCGGCCGGATCTCCGGGTTCGGCTGGGCCCTGGGATATGTGGGCGGGCTTCTGGCCACCGGCTTCGTGCTCTTGGGACTGGGCGGGATCGCGGAGGACAACTTCGCCAATCTGCGCTTCGTGGGTCCGCTGGCGGCCCTGTTCTTCCTGGTGGGCGCGATTCCCACCTTTCTCTGGCTCCGGGAACCGCGAGTTCAGCGGGCTAGCGCGGGCCATGGCCCGGTTTCATCCAGGCTGGACTATTTGCGCATCGGATTCAACCGCATGGCCTGGACCCTGGCCCGGCTGGGTCGGTTCCGGGATCTCGGCCTGTTCCTGGGCTCTCTGTTTTTCGCCATGGCCGGACTATCCATCATCATCAGCTTCGCCTTCATCTACGGAGACCAGATTATCCGCTGGGAGCCGCTGTATCAGATGCTGATGTTCGTCCTAACCCAGATCACCGCGGCCTGCGGCGCGTTCCTGTTCGGCCTGCTTCAGGACCGGATCGGGGCCAAGCGCACCTACAACCTGACCCTGCTGCTCTGGATCGCGGCAGTGGCCATGATCGCCGCCACGCCGCAACTGACCTTGATGCTCAACCATCTGGCCGGACTTTCATTGCAGCCCCAACAGGTCTTCCTTGGCGCGGGCTGCATGGCCGGATTCGGACTCGGTTCGCTCCAGTCCTCGGCCAGGGCCCTGGTGGGCCGACTGACGCCCCTGGGCAAGGCGGCGGAGTTTTTCGGCTTCTGGGGCATGACCGTCAAACTGGCGGCCATCTTCGGCATCCTGGGCCTGGGCGTGCTCCAGGTCCGGTTCGGATTGCAGCTCTCCGTGCTGCTCTGCCTGGTGTTTTTCGTCGCGGCCCTAATCATTGCCCTGACAGTGAACGAACAAAGAGGGGAGGTGGCGGCCCGAATTTGAAGCACAAGCGGGCCGGAGGTTTTGAGGGGAATTGAACGAGTCGGTGCCGCACCCCGCTCATGCGGGCGTTAGCCGTTACTTTTTGCGATTCCTGTCCGATCGAGTTTCTTCATCAGCTCGTAGATGTCCTTTTTGTCTCCAGCTCTTCGGATTCCAACGGCAACTACGATTACGACAACCAGTGTCTCTTCAATTCGGTGACAATCCGGTACCGTTGACCGGCCGCACGTGTAAATCTGAATTCTTTCAATGGCCCAGATAGCGCTTTGCCTAATAGCCCTGGGGTCTCCTTCAGTTGGTCAATCTTTCTGATGATCTGACTTCTGGCCGTCGCTTCAATGCCTTGTAGCGTCTGAGCCGCCAACTCAGTGAGCTTGATTCTATACATCGAAGCCCTTTTTGAACTCTTCGAAGTCGATCAACTTCCCTTGTCGCGCCTGGAGTATACCTGTTTTCAGGTCGCCGTATCCTTCCGGGTCGGAAAGGATTTCCAACGTCTCCGCAATGCTTTCGTAGGTTTCCCACCGAAGAATGGCAAAGACTTCCTTCCCGTGACTGGTGACGGAGATCGTATCTTCATAAGACATCTCTTTTTCCAATGACGTCATTCGCTCTCTTGTCTCCGAAATTGACATTTGCCTGATCACCGGTCTCTCCTAAAACAGATCCTTTCCTTTGTTGTACAGAGGGAAAGTGAAAATATCTGTACATTGTATTCGTCTTCGCTTGGTCCGGCGAATGTGGCTAACGCACCGCTAATGTGCGCCGCTTGCGGCATCATCATTCAGTGACTTGTTCGCAACCTCGGCCTGCAAGCGTTCAACCAGCCAGACTTTGATAATTGATTGCCGCGTGACTCCAATTCGGGCTGCCTCACGATCCAGCGACTCAACCACCCAAGCCGGAAAGTCAACGTTTATTCGTTTTTGCTCAAGATTGACCCGGCGCGCCGTGGATAGGTCTAGATTATCAATAATGTCTTGCCGGCCTTCATCAAACTTCTTGTCGAAATCTTTAGCCTTCATAAATCTCCACCTCTCTTTTGCGGGATCGTCTTACAGAAATGAGGCGAATTGCTCCGTTTCGGTAGGTGACGACGGCAGACCAATGCCTTGAGCCTATGCAACCTATAACCAGAAACCGAGGTTCGTCTTCCGATTTGGCTTGGATCTCCAAAAGTCTCGGATCATTCCATAGGGCCTGGGCTTCTGAAAAATCGATTCCGTGCTTTTTCAGGTTAGCCTTGCTTTTGTCGTCATCGAATTCAAACTTGCCCATGAGTATAAACTATTCCTTTTCTACTCATTCGGCAAGCATGGCGGCAACGTGGCGGCAACGTAGGGCCGAGCGCGACGAGGCGGACGAACGGCCTTGCGCTTGGACGCCGAGGAACGGTTCGGCTCCAGCGAGTTGCTCAGGCGCGCATTCGCGCGACTGACAAGGCGCGGAGCCGACAGGCTCAGCTCGCAATTTGTTATGCTTAGATTTTATCGAACCACCCATTTCTTCTGAGCTTTCGACAATGGGTAGTATCCCTCTGTTCAAGTAACCTTGATCTGACTCGTAGATAGACATTTTTTTTGTCTGGCCATGTAATCGACTTACCTCAAGAAAAATGAAAAATACAAGACCTGACCATTATTCCGTGGCAACCGTCCGGAAATAAAAGCCCTTGTCTTGACTGCGCGAAAAAGGTAGCACCTCATCAATTTTCAGAACAAAATCCGGACAGGAAACCCCGAACCATGAGCATCTTTGCGCTGTGCACTCCTCGACCATCCGTTTTCGCTGTGAACCATCGAGCGCCATGTTCAATCTGGAGACGCTGCCCAAAGGGCATGTTGATTGTTCTGAGTTTTTTGAGGAAAACCTCTTCACCACCGGCATCAATCCACGTCGGGCCATAAAGCAGATCGTCGAGTACAAGAACGACCCCTGCAACGGCAAGACTCTCTCCTTGATCAAAGCGTCCATGCTCCACAAGCCCGAACTCCCCATCGCCACATGAACAAAAACAATCTCAGCGAGCGCGACATCTGCACCAAATTTATCACCCCTGCCATTCAGGCTGCGGGGTGGCAGCAGCATCAGTTTCGTGAAGAGGTAAAATTGACGAAAGGGCGTGTCATTGTTCGCGGCCAGATAGCCACACGCATTCAAAACCCGAACGCCACAGGCGGCCCGAAGCGTGCCGATTATGTTTTCTATGGCTTGCCGAATCTCCCTCTCGCCGTCTTGGAGGCCAAGCGGAGCATTTACGAGATCGGCCACGGATTACAGCAGGCCCTTGCCTATGCCGAAATGCTGGATGCTCCCTTTGCCATCAGCTCCAATGGCGACGGCTTTCTCATCCATGACCGTACCGGCATCACTCAGCCGATTTCTCGGGAAGTGGGCCTCGACCATTTTCCCACTTATGACGAGATGTGGGCCATCTATCAGCAGTGGAAGCAGCTCACCAAACCTGAGGAGCTCAGCCTCATCGCCCAGCCCTACCACACCGACTCCACCGATAAGGAGGCGCACTACTACCAGAAGGTCGCCATCAACCGCACCGTTCAGGCTATCGCTCAGGGCATTCGGCGCATCCTCCTCGTCATGGCGACGGGCACCGGCAAAACCTACACCGCCTTTCAAATTATTTGGCGGCTTTGGAAGTCGAAGACCAAAAAACGCATCCTTTTCCTTGCCGACCGCAACATCTTGGTCGATCAGACCATTCAGCAGGACTTCGCCCCGTTCGGTGAGAACATGCACAAGATCACCAACCGCGAGGTGAAGAGGAACTATGAGATCTATCTCTGCCTGTACCAAGCTGTGACGGGAAAGGAGGAATGGAAGCAGATATACAAGCAGTTCCCCGCCGATTTCTTCGACCTGGTGGTCATCGACGAATGCCATCGCGGCAGCGCGGATGAAGATTCCGCTTGGCGGGAAATCCTCGACTATTTCACGTCCGCGACCCACATCGGACTCACCGCCACGCCAACGGAGACCAAAGACATCTCCAACGAGCACTACTTCGGCAAGCCGCTCTATACCTATTCCCTTCGGCAGGGCATCAGCGACGGCTTCCTCGCTCCCTACAAAGTCATTCGCGTCGTCACCGATGTCGATGCGCTCGGCTACACGCCGGAGAAAGGCAAGAAGGACAAGCAGGGCCAAGTCGTCGAGCAGCGGCAATACAACACCAAGGACTACGACCGGAACCTCATCCTCACGAAGCGCACCGCGTTCGTCGCCCGCCGCGTGTGGGAGTATCTCCAGGCCACCGACCCCATGTCGAAGACCATTGTCTTCTGCGACGATCAGCCGCATGCTGAACGGATGCGCCAAGAGTTGGTGAAGCTTATCCCCGAAGCCGCCAGCAACCGCCGCTACGTCGTCCGCATCACCGGCGACGATACTGAGGGCAAGGCCCAGCTCTCCTACTTTATCGACAACGACGAACCCTTCCCCGTCATCGCCACCACCTCGAAGCTTCTCGCCACCGGCGTCGATGCCAAGACCTGCAAGCTCATCGTCCTCGATCAAAATATCGAGTCAATGACCCAGTTCAAGCAGATCATCGGGCGTGGGACCCGCATCCGCGAGGACTACGGCAAGCTATTCTTCACCATCATGGATTTCAAAGGTGCCACCCGTCTCTTTCAGGACAAGAACTTCGATGGCGAGCCGGTCATGATTTACGAGCCAAAGCCCGATGAACCCATCATCCCGCCAGATGACGGTGATACCGGGAGCGGCGTGGCTCGTGAAGATCCGCCGCCCTATGGCCCTGACGGCTCTGACGACGCAGTAGAAGGTGATGAGGACGAAGGTGAAGGCACGGATGGAGGCACTACCGGCGGTCGCGTCCGCTATGTCCTCGACGATGTCGCCGTAGGCCCTGGCGTCGAGCGCGCCAGCTACCTTGATGAGCACGGCAAGCTGATCACCGAGGACTATCGCGTCTATCTGAAGGGCGACATTCAAAAGGCCCTCCGCCGACAGTTCACCAGCCTTGACGATTTTCTCATCCGTTGGCACGAAGCCGAGCGCAAACAGGCCGTCATTGACGAACTCAAGGAGCACGGTATCCCACTTTTCATCCTCGCCCAGGCCGTGCCGAATGGCGCGGAGCTGGATGTTTTCGACCTCGTCGCGCATGTCGCCTTTGATGCCAAGCCACTCACCCGCAAGGAGCGGGCGGAGAAGGTGAAAAAGCGCAATTACTTTGCCAAATACGGTGACCAAGCCCGCGCGGTCCTCGAAGCCCTGCTGGAGAAATATGCCGACCACGGCATCGCCGACCTCGAAGACCCCGTCATTCTCGAACTTCCGCCTTTCTCGGAACTGGGAAGCAAGACTCACATCCGACGCGGCATCTTCGGTAGCAACGAAGCCTACTCCAAAGCCATCACCGAACTCGAACACGCCCTTTACGAGGGCCAGGCCGCCTGACACCTCAAGACATCAAGGACCTCCATGAATCTCCGCAGCACAATCAAATCCATCCAGGACATCATGCGCAAGGACGACGGCGTCGATGGCGACGCCCAGCGCATTGGCCAGCTCACCTGGATGCTCTTCCTGAAAATCTTCGACCAGTGCGAAGAGGCCTGGGAAGATGACGCCGAAAACCAGCATAAGAAATACATTTCACCCATTCCCGAGGACTGCCGCTGGCGAAACTGGGCCAAATACATCGAAGACGACCACGGCAAAAAGAAACCCCGCAAACAAGCAAGCGAGCTCATCAAATACGTCAACGACGTTGTTTTTCCCGGCCTCAAGGAACTCGACATCGACGCCGCTGCCACCCGCGCAATTCAAGGCGAGAAGGAAGGGATGCCGAGGGAACAAGCCAAAGCAATTGCCGCCGCGAAGGCCAAGGTCGTGCGCGGTGTCTTTCAGGACACCAACAACTACATGAAGTCCGGCACCCAGATGCTGGCCGTCATCGAGAAGCTGGACGAAGCCGTCAACTTCCACGACATCAAGAGCCGCGGCCAGCTTGGCGACGTGTATGAGCAGATCCTCAATGACCTGCGCAGCGCCGGCAATGCCGGGGAGTTCTACACCCCACGCGCCATCACCGAGTTCATGGTGAAAATGGTCAACCCCAGCCTCGCGAAGCGCGAGACCGTGCTCGACCCCGCCTGCGGCACCGGCGGTTTCCTCACCGCCACCATTGCGCATCTGGAGAGGCAGATCAGCAAGAAGTCCGGCGCGGAAGACCGCAAGGCCATCGCCCAGTGCATCCGCGGCATCGAGAAAAAGCAACTCCCCCACCTGCTCTGCGTCACCAACATGATGTTCCACGGCATCGACGTGCCCAGCATGATCGAGCATCGGAACACCCTCGCTACCGGCTGGAACGACTGGAAGCTCACCGAGCGCGTCAACTGCGTCATCACCAATCCGCCCTTTGGCGGCATGGAAGACGACGGCGTGGGCAATGACTACCCATCCGACGTCCGCACCCGCGAGACGGCGGATATGTTCCTCGTCCTCATCGTCAAAAAGCTCCTCACCGCCAAAGGCGGGCGCGGCGCCGTGG
The DNA here is from genome assembly GCF_000717475.1 of Desulfonatronum thiodismutans. Taxonomy (NCBI): domain Bacteria; kingdom Pseudomonadati; phylum Thermodesulfobacteriota; class Desulfovibrionia; order Desulfovibrionales; family Desulfonatronaceae; genus Desulfonatronum; species Desulfonatronum thiodismutans. The sequence goes on along the minus strand of NZ_JPIK01000008.1, from coordinate 10,213 downwards.
TCCTGCCCGATGGCACCCTCTTTGGTGAAGGCGTGAAGGCCAAGGTGAAGAAGCTGCTCTTGGAGGAGTGCCACCTGCACACCATCATCCGCCTGCCCAATGGCGTCTTTGCCCCCTACACCGGCATCAAGACCAATCTTCTCTTCTTCACCAAGGGCAAACCCACCGACACGATCTGGTTCTACGAGCACCGCTACCCCGCAGGCGTGAAGAGCTACAGCAAAACCAAACCCCTGCGCGTCGAGGAGTTCGCTCCCATCGTCGATTGGTGGGGCAGCGAGTCCGACGGTTTCGCCGCCCGCACAGAGTCAGAGCAGGCGTGGAAGATCGACTTCAAGACCCTCAAGCAGGAGGCCGAAGCCAAGGCCAAACCGCACTGGGACAAGGCCGAATCCCTCAACAACGACGCCTCCGCCCTGGTGAACCAGATCAAAGATTTGCGCGAGTCCATCAAAGGCGAAAAGAACGCCGCCAAGCGCACCAAGGCTGAGGACAAGATCACCGGCATCAACGTGCAGATCGACGCCCTCCGCCAGCAAGCCCGGGAGCAGCAATCCATTGGAGACCGCCATTTCTGGCCCATCTACAATCTCGACATCAAGAACCCTAACGCCCCCGAGGAAGAAACCCACGACCCCGACAAGCTCCTCGCCAAATACAAGGCGCTGCTGGTCGAAATCGACAAGACGCAGTCCAAGCTCAAGGCTGAACTGTCCGCCGCCCTGGCTCACCACTTTGAATCCGAAGAATCAGCCCGATGAATGCTGATCAATTTTTGACCAACTTTGGACATGCCGCGATGGCACCTTTGGGTGTTAAACGGCTCCGCGAGCTTGTTCTACATCTTGCTGTCTCGGGCCGTCTTGTGCCCAGAATTCTAAGTGAAGGAGACGGGGCTGCATCTATTGCCGATGCTTCGGCGCTCAAACTCGCTTATCGTTCCAAACACAAACTCAGGCCAAGCGGATCAGATAGACCGCTGGCTGAATTCGAGTTGGAGTTTGAAATTCCGACGCACTGGACATGGGAGCGCCTTGGGAACATTGCTTGTTATATCCAACGCGGAAAAGGTCCGAGATATGATGAGGCTGGGAAAATTCGGGTCGTTTCCCAAAAGTGTGTGCAGTGGTCTGGTTTTGACTTGTCTTCGGCGCGGCGCATCAGCGATGATTCGGTGAAGGGGTACAGTCACGAGCGCTTTTTGGTTAGCGGCGACATCCTGTGGAACTCAACCGGAACCGGAACTGCGGGCCGCCTTGTTGTCTATCCGGGTGCCAAGGAACAGGTGGTGGCGGATTCTCACGTAACAATCATTCGACTTACAAACTTTGTGCCCGCTTACGTTTGGAGCTATCTCGCCTCACCCACGATCCAGCAGCGGATGACTCCAGGACAGGAAAACTCAATGGTCACGGGTACAACTAACCAAGTTGAACTGTCAGCCTCCAAGGTCTCCGAGCTGCCAATTCCCTGCCCACCCCTCGCCGAACAAAAACGTATCGTGGCCAAGGTGGATGAGTTGATGGCTTTGTGCGATCAACTGGAGGCGCAGCAGCAGGAACGAGAACGGCGATTCCCCGTGCTCTCCCGCACCTGTCACGACCGCTTCGCCGAAGTTCCCACTCCCGCCAACCTTAACCGCATCTTCTATGAAGTCGGCAGCGTGTCGCCCGCCGACTTACGCAAGACTATTTTCACGCTTGCTGTTCACGGTAAACTAGTCGCTCAAGATCCCCGAGAAGAGTCCGCAACTAAACTACTCGAAAGAGTTGCCGTAAAACGCGACCAGTTGCTCAAGAACGGTTATCCAAACTCAAATGAAGCAAAAACACAGTTACGGAAGCAGCATGCGCAGCGCCTTCCAGAGGGACTTCAATATCTGCCCGTTGGTTGGAAGTGGGCGACACTTATGCAAACCTGTCTTCTCGTTGTAGACTGTCACAACAAAACAGCACCGTATGTTTCAAGTGGAATTCGGCTGATACGGACCACCAATATTAGAGCCGGTCAACTTAACGCTCTGGAACCGAAGTATGTCTCTGAAGCAACTTATGAGCGCTGGAGTGCAAGATGTAAGCCCGAGCCTGGCGACATTCTTATCACGCGCGAAGCACCCATGGGTGAGGTGTGCATCATTCCTCAAGGTGTGAAGCTGTGTATGGGACAAAGAATGATGCTAATCCGCCTTGTTCCAGACACTGTGGATGTCAACTTTCTTTTGTATTCGCTCATGGACCCAGAGCTAATGCAGCGGGTTAAGGACAAACCGATTGGAGCGACGGTCCAGCACCTTCGAGTTGGCGGAGTGGAAACCCTTCTTGTCGCTATTCCTCCTCTCGCCGAGCAACGCCGCATCGTCGCCAAAGTGGATGAACTGATGGCCCTGGTGGACCAACTCGAAGCGCAACAGCGGGAACGGGACAAGCTGGCCGCAGCCTTTGCCAAAGCCTGCGTCGCCTCCTTCACCGGCACCACTCAACTGGAAAGACCTGAAAAAATGAAAGCACCCAAAACCGAACTGGTCTCCCTCGTCACCCTTGGCAAAAAGCCCAGGCCCGAGGCCGACGCCTCGCTGGCCCGGCTCCTCATCCAAAACAAAGGCACATTGCCCGCCAAATCCCTCTGGCAGCAATCCGGCCTGACGATTGACGCCTTCTACCAGCAACTCAAGACCGAAATCGCCCAAGGCTGGATCGCGCCGCCCGTTGAAGCCGAAATGAGAGTCCTGGAGCAAGACTGATGCACTTGAGCCGTCTCAAAATCCGCGAATTCCGCAACCTGCGGGACTTCGAGATCACCTTCACCCCATCGGCCAAGGACGCCGACGGACTTGAACGCGATTTCAAGAGTCACGCCGTCATCGGGCAGAACGGCTCCGGCAAGTCCAACATGATCGAGGCCATCGTGACGATCTTTCGCGACCTCGACCTGAATCAGAAAACCGAGTTTGAATATGAACTCGATTACTGGTGCCGGGGACACTTGATCCGAGTGAATGGTGCAACCGGACGAGTCAATGTGACCGATAGCAATCAGGCCACCGTCACTGGCGAAGGCTCCGATTTCGCGATTTCCCATCTTTCCCGCAACGCCAAAAAATATCTCCCCAATCACGTCTTCGCCTACTACTCCGGCAGGAGTGAGCGAATCGAAGCCATCTTCCAGCAGCACCAGCAACGATTCTACAAGGCGCTGCTGGATGGCAGCGATGAATTGATGCGCCGCCTTTTCTACTGCCGCAACGTTCACAGCCAATTCGTGCTCCTCGCCTACCTGCTCAAGGAAGACACGGAATGCCGCCGCGTTCTGGTCGACTTGGGCATCGAAGAACTGGAGTCCGTGCTTTTCGTATTAAAGAAGCCCTACTGGTATAAGACGGACCTCGCCGAGGAAATCCTGATCGATGGCGACAACCGCTTCTGGTATGCTCGCGGCATCGTACAGACCTTTTTGGATCAACTCTGGAAAGAATCCATCGCCCCCATCGAACACAGCGAAAACCGCCTGCTGGACTTCCGAGGCCGAAAGGAGACGCAAGATTTGCTCTACCTCTTTGTCCCCGACAAAGACGCCCTTGGTCGCGTGGCTGAACAAATCGGCGAGCCCGCCCGCTTTTTCAAATATCTCGAAAGCACCTACATTTCCGACCTCATCGACGAGGTGCGCATCAACGTGAAACACCGCGACATCTGCGGGAATCTCAACTTCACCCAACTCTCCGAAGGCGAGCAACAACTCCTCACCGTCCTTGGCCTGATGCGCTTCACCCACGAAGACGAATCCCTCTTCCTCCTCGACGAGCCCGACACCCACTTGAACCCAATCTGGAAACTTCGCTACTTCGATGAAATCGAAAAAGTAGTTAAACTCCAGAACGATTCCGCCGCCGGCAGCTCCCACCTCATCATCACCACCCACGACCCCCTCATGATCGGCAGCCTACGCAAGGAGCAGGTGCGGATTCTCAAGAAGGACAAGGGAAGCATAAGCGTCGAAGAACCCGAAGAACATCCGCAAGGCATGGGCTTTGCCGGACTGTTAAAAAGCGAACTCTTCGGCCTTCGTTCCACCGTGGACACAGAAACCCGCCGCCGACTCGACCATCGCAACTATCTTTACGCCCTCGGAGACAAACGAACGACGGGGCAGAATGCAGAGCTGACCAGGCTCAGTGCAGAATTGTCCGAACTCGGCTTCGCCAGCGACTTTAAAGACCCTTATCTGGAAATGTTCGTGAAGCAGATGGCGCTGCGAACTGAATTTCACAAAGACGTGCTCACCCCGGAAGAACAGGCAGCACAAGACGCAGCTGCCAGCGCGGTCATCGATAAAATCCTTGCAGAACGGAAGAATGCATGAGGCACATCGACTTCAAAAACAAAACGCCCATGGATAACGACATCCCCGGATGGACACCGTGGAGTGAAGACAAATGGGATCAGTGGCTGCATGTTTCAGCGGAATTACACAAGGAAGCCGCCAAACTGGATGCGGAGCGCGCCACACTCGAAGCGGCAGGCGACTCCCAAGGAGCCGAAGCCAAGCGCAAAGAACGCAATGATTTCATCAGCAAGAAATCCGCGCATTGGGGAAAGCTGAAGCCGTGGCTCTTTGCGCTTTCAGGCGGAAAATGCTGGTTCACGGAGACCACAAACAATGGCTCTCATTACGACGTGGAACATTTCCGGCCCAAAGCCGAGGCCAGGAGCTTCGATGGAAGCATTCGGGAAGGCTATTGGTGGCTGGCTTTCGATTACACCAATTACCGGCTGGCGGGTGGAGTGCCGAACACCAAGAAGGGCGGTTGGTTTCCGCTGTGCGACGGTAGCCGCTGTTCGACATACACTATTCGGTGCGAAGAATCAGAGGTTCCTTACCTGCTCGATCCGATCCGAGCAGCCGACCCTTTGTTACTTGCTTTCGATGAAGAAGGAAACGCGATCCCAGCACCAAGCTGGGACAATTCAGAAGTCGCGCAATGGAACCACGCCCGCGCAAAAGAGTCAATTAAGCGGTATAAACTGAACGATCATGACGCTCTTCCCGAGCAGAGGCGCAAGGTTTGGCGCAACGTAAGTAGGGCCATCAATGAATTTCTCGAAGCCAAGGCGAGGTATCATCCTATCAAGAATCCGACTCCACGAGAAACAATGGAACAAGCGGCCCGTAGAATCAAGGCCATGCTCAAGCCTGATGAGGAATTCTCTTCCGTAGCCAAATGGTGTGTCATCCTGCGGAATGACCCAGACCTGGGCCGGCTTTGTTGATGCCAGGCTATTTTGGAGTGAGGTAAGATCTGAGAAGCCAGCCGCCCGGTGCGGATGTCGCCGGAATGACCTGGTGTGTAATATCAAGGTGCATTAGGGTCAGGTCTTGCTTTTTGATGTATTTCGTTCTTTTTTGATGATCCTGCTGACAGTGGCATAATGAAGTCCGAGATGCGCGGCGATAGACTGCTGGGAGTAGCCGTGCTCAATGTGTGCTGCCGCGATGGCCTTGTCTCGGTGCGGCTTTGACTGCCCTCCTGGGAAAAGCTTCTCCAATGGAGGTCGCGGCGCAAAACGTTGAACCCTTGGGATTTCGGCGAATCCGGTTTTATTCTGGAGAAATGGAAAGAGCTTTCCCAGGAATGGTTCCTCGCCCAAGAGACATTACCCAACGAGCTTCTTCCAGGGTGACTCCTCGCTGATCCCCGCAACAACGAACCTTTGGTACTTTAGTTGCGCCTGCTTCCGGTCATTTCCGAATTTGGCAAGAATTCAGTCCGTTGAGAGGGCCGAATGGGCGGTGAACAAAGCAGCATCGCCCGGTCAGCTCTGTTCGAGCTTGCGGTAGAGCGTGCGGCGGTGAATGTCGAGGATGGCGGCGGCGCGGCGTTTGTTGCCGTGTACCGCGTCCAGGACGTGGCGAATGTAGTGGTGTTCGGCCTGGGCCAGGGTGGGCAGATGTTCGCCGTCCGCGGCCATGGCCGTCAATAACGGAGCCGATTGCAGGGCCGGCTGGCCGCCGTTGTCCCTGATCCGGCTGGGAAGGTGCGCGGGCAGAATGGTGGTCCCGTCGCAGAAGGTCACGGCACGTTCCATGGCGTTTCGCAGTTCGCGCACGTTACCGGGGAATGGGTAATTTTTGAGAATATCCAGGGTTTTTGGGTCAAATCCCTGGATGTTCTTGTCCACCTGGATGCTGAATCGACGCAGGAAGCGACCGGCCAGCAGTTCCAGGTCGTCGCCGCGTTCCCGCAAAGGCGGGAGTCTGAGTGTGAAGGTCTCCAGGCGGAAAAACAGGTCTTCGCGAAATCTTCCGGCCTCGACCTCCTGCTCCAGGTCGCGGTGGGTGGCGGCCACGGTGCGCACGTCGACCTGCTCCTCCTTGTCCGCTCCCACGGCCCGTATTTTGCCGTCCTGGAGGATACGCAACAATTTGGCTTGCAGGAAGAGCGGCATTTCCGAAATTTCGTCCAAAAACAGGGTGCCGCCCTCGGCTTCGGCGAACAACCCCCGCCGAGCCTTGCCCGCACCGGTGAAGGCGCCGGCCTTGTGACCGAAAAATTCGCTTTCCAGCAACTGTTCCGGGATGCCGGCGCAGTTTACGGCCTGAAATGCCCCTTTCCGCGGGCCGGATGCATGGACCGCCCTGGCCACCAATTCCTTGCCCGTTCCCGACTCGCCAAGAATCAGCACCGGCCCATCAGCTTGGGACACGCGGCCGATCTGCTCGAACAGACCACGCATGGCCGGGCTTTGGCCGACCATGCCGTGAAAGTCGTCCTGGCTCAGATATTCCCGGATGCGTTGGACCTCCTGGCGCAGCGCCCTGTTTTTCAATACGCGAACCGCCGTCAGAATGAAGTGGTCCAGGTCCAGCGGTTTGGTCAGGAAATCCTCGGCCCCGGCCTTGAGCGCCTCCACGGCCTTGGAAATGCTTCCAAAGGCCGTGATCAAGAGAAAGCCCGGTGCGTTTTCCATCTCTTCACTCTTGACCCTTTGCAACAGTTCCAGTCCGTCCATCCCCGGCAATCGCAGATCACTGACCACCAACTCCGGTCGCCACTGCTGGATCACGGCCAGGGCCGTTTCGGCATTGTCCACCCACCGGGCGGTCAGGTCGTGGTCGTCCAGTTCCTGGCTCAGGAGCTGCCCGAAAGACTGGTCGTCCTCCACGACCAGCACCTTGCTGCCGCTGATACCCTGCTCTGTTTGGCGTGGAGCCATGTTCATCTCTCCTTTTACCCTTGGGTCGTGGGCTGGTGGTCAACGGGCAGCCAGATGCGAAAAAACGCTCCGCTCAGTGGGCTCTTGCCGAAATCGATGCCCCCGCCGTGGTCCCGAAGAATACCGTGGACCACGGCCAAACCCAGCCCGGTGCCGTGACCTACGCTTTTGGTCGTGAAGAACGGTTCAAACAGCTTGGATTCTATTTCCTCGGGAATGCCGGGACCGTCGTCGTCCACCTGCATCCATGCCTGGTTGTCTTCATTGCCCCAGGAAACGACGACTCGTCCTCCGGCGGCGGACTGGACGGCGTTGTGGATCAGGTTGACCAGGGCCTGTTCCATGCGCACCGCGTCCAGGTTGATCTGGAGCGTTTCCTCAGCCTCGTTCAAGGGAATGGATGTTTCCAGGTGGACCTGGTGCTTGTCGGCTTCTTCACTTGTCGCGGACAGAGCGGAGCGGATCAGTCGGACCAAACTGGTCGGCTTTTTGCGCAACGCATTGCCGCGGCTGAAGTCCAGAAGTTGGCGGATGATGTGTTCCATGCGGTCCACTTCCCGGCGTACGTCGCGAAGCGTCTCCATGATCTCGGCATCCAGGCCGACTTTGCGCAGTGCGCGCTGCGCCTTGCCGCTGACGACGCTCAAGGGCGTACCCAGTTCATGGGCCACGCCGGCGGCCAATTGCCCGATGGCGGCCAGTTTTTCGGCCTGACGCAATTGGGCCTGCAGTTGGATCTGTCTGATGCGCCGTTCTTGGAGTTCGGCCTTGGCCTCTTCAATGGTATCCAGCATCCGATTGAATTGTCGGCCGATGGTCACGATTTCCTTCGGTCCGTGGGGCCGAAGGCGATGGTCCCGATCCCCCCGGGTCACCCTGGAGATGCTCTTTCCCAGGCTGGAGAGGTGACGGCCCAGGGCGCGGTGATGTCCAAAGAGAACCAGCCCGGACATGGCCAGCAACCCTAAACCCAGCCCCAACGCAACGCGGGCGCGAAGAGCCCGGACATCCTCCTGGATGTCGCTTTTTCGCCGGGTCAGTTGGAGCAGGCCGTTGACCTTGCCGCCGGAGTCGCTCAGCGGGACGAAGTATGAGAAAACCTCTCGTCCGGCCACGTGTCCGTACTCCCCGCGCTGTTCGCCGTCCGCGGCCAGCTCGGTCAGCCGCTCCTGCTCCGGTGTCGGTTCGCTTCGCCCGGCCGAGGCGATCAGGCGCCCCTGCCGATCATACACATACGCACTGTAGACCCTGCCGATGGAAAAGGCGGACTCCACCGCCCGCAGCACGCTGCCTTGGCGCTCCAGTTCCATGGAGTGACTCAGGGGCAACTGAAGCGCCCTGGCCACCAGTTCCAGATCCTTTTGCATCCGGTGCTCGATATTCCGCTCCAAGAGCTGCAGGAGCAGGTAACCGGTCAGTCCCATGGCCAGGGCCAGAGGCAGGATAACGGAGATGACCAGGGCAGTACGCAGACTGAAGTAGTCGGACAACGCCGGGATACGATGGAGCATGGTCCTCCTTGCGTGGACAGGGATGAAGTTGCACATGTGACTTTTTTATACATGCCAAGAGGGCGCATTTCAAGTTTGTTCACGTTGAACGTTGTTTCCGTTTCGTTCGGCAAGAAGCATCAATATCTTGTATTATATTTGTATTTTGAAATTCGTGGTTGTTGCAAGGGAGCCTGTTTCGATTCTGGCACGGCGCATGCTGTAAGACGGGGGATGTCGCTTGATGACCTTGCGGCTCAAATTTATTCGGAGGTTTTTGAAGATGAAGAAGGTAATTATGCTGCTGACCGGATCGACCCTCGCCTGTTTGCTCGTTTTGGCCTTGAGCGTGGGCGTCCACGCCCAGACCGGTCAAACCGAAGGACAGCAGATGATGCAGCAGCCGGGAACCCCGGCTCAATTCAGTGATGCCGAGCTTCAAAAAGTAGCGACCGCATACCTGGAAATTCATGAGATTCGCATGGAATTGCAGGAAACCCTGGCTGGGGTGACCGATCCGGAGTCCGCGCAGCAGATGCAGGAGCAGGCGGGAGCCGCCATGGTCCAGGCCGTTCAGGAGAGTGGGTTGGACGTGGACACATATAATCAGGTCATGCAGGAAGTGCAGGTGAGCACCGAGTTGCAGGAAAAGATGGCGTCCAAACTGGAGCAAATGCAGTAGGGCGGCGCCAAGCCTGAATACAAGGGGGAATGATGTTCGGTAAAACGACCGTGCTCTCACTGATACTGGCAATAGGGATATTGTTGGGGACCGCGTGTGGTCCTGAACCGGAAGAATACGAATCCCCGGCCAGGCCGGGAGAAAATTCTCCAGGCTACGAGCAACCAACAACTGGTCAGGAACGTCCTTTGATGCAACCTGAAGCAAAACCTGAACCACCAATGGGACAGCCTGAGTCAGGTCGGGAATTCCAGATCAATGAGCAAAATCAGGGACAAGGCGCGCCGTTTGACGCAAGGCCGACACAATAGCCTCAGTTTCCGAATCGCGGGAAACATCCCGAATCGGGCTCTCGGAGGCCGAATGGGAGAACGGAACGTTCATACGGCGAATGATCAACCATAAGTTCATGTTCATCGAGGCAATGTCAGGCATTGCCGGGGAGCGTCGTTTTGGCGCGTGGAAACGCACGAGGGGCGGCCGAGATATCGGTCGCCCTTCGTGCGTTTTACTGCTAACCCCTCTGTGTCATTGAAGGTGAGACAGCCACCTGTTGAGAAATTAATGTAGGGCGGTTAGGAGTCTCAAGCATGAAGTTAGCACCAGCCATCGTTTTGGGAAGGGAGCCGGGGATGGGGGAGACGGAAGGAGGCCATAGGCCGACTGGAGTCTCCCCCATCCCCGGCATGAACCAACAACCCACAGACCCGGAAGTTTCCGAGGTCGTCAAACGAAGAAAGCATACTGCCGCCTATAAACTTCGCATCCTCCAAGAAGCCGATGCCTGTACCGAGCAGGGGCAGATCGGAGCCTTGCTGCGCAGAGAGGGT